>DATIPL010000383.1:0-2560 GCA_035471965.1 Gammaproteobacteria bacterium | reverse complement strand
AGAATTGTCCTGATGACGTCATCGTTCAATCACGTCACGGAGGCCCTCGGGCAGCGAAACTTCCGCCTCTATGTGAGCGGAAACGCGGTGTCTCTGGTGGGTCTGTGGACCCAGCGCATCGCGGTGGGCTGGCTCACGTGGGAGCTCACCCGTTCAGGCGCATGGCTGGGCGCTGTTGCTCTGGCCGATCTGTGTCCGTCGCTGATTATCGGACCTTTCGCAGGCGTGATCGCGGATCGGGTGGATCGGCTCAAGATCATGCGCGTCGTTCAAACGCTGGCGATGGCACAGGCAACGACGCTGGCCCTGCTCGCGACGGGTGGATGGATCTCCATCGAGATTCTGATTGCACTGGTTCTGGTCAACGGCATCGTCGTCGGAGTGAACCAGCCTGCGCGGCTGGCACTGGTATCCAGCCTGGTGCCACGGAATCACCTCTCCACCGCAGTGGCCATCAACTCCATCGTCTTCAATCTCGCCCGCTTCATCGGGCCCGCGCTGGCCGGGATCTTGATCCTCACCGTCGGAGTGAGCGCGGCGTTTGCGGCCAACGCGACAAGCTACCTGGTCTTTCTGCTCGCGCTGGCGCGGATTCGCCTGGACGAAGACGGCACGCCCGCCGCTGGTGCCAAGGGCCGTTCCATTGTCTCGGACGTCGCGGAAGGGGTCCGCTACCTCGCCGGACACGCCGGAATCGGCCCGCTGCTGCTGCTGGTGACCGTCCTGTCCGTCGGCGTCCGATGTTACGTCGAGCTGCTGCCGGGTTTCGCCGCGGATGTATTCTCCCGCGGTGCGGGCGGTCTCGCGGCGCTCGGGTCAGCGGTCGGCGTCGGCGCGGTGGCGGGGGGACTGTGGGTGGCGCGGCGCGGTGGACCGGCAGGCCTCGCACGCGTGGCGATGCTTCACAGTCTGTTCACGTCGCTGGCCGTTGTGGGTTTTGCCGCCACTGAGTGGTACCCCGCGGGACTCTTTTTTGCCGCTGTCTCGGGCGTTTTCATGGCCATAAGCGGCGTATCGGCCCAGAGCGTTATCCAGCTGGCCGTGGAACCGCAGGTGCGCGGCCGGGTGCTGAGCCTCTACGGCATCATCGTGCGCGCGGGTCCGGCAGTGGGAGCGATGGTGCTCGGAGGCGCATCGGAGCTGGTGGGACTGAGGCCGCCGCTGCTCGCGGGCGGGATCGTATGCGTGGGCGTATGGCTGGTCGTCTGGCGTCGACGAGCCCGCGTGGAGGCGGCACTGGAGGAACGAGAGCGGTTCAGCCCGCGTTCTTGATATCCACCGCTTCGATATCGTCCGCAGGGCTGAAACCGAAAACCCGGCCGTAGAAGCAGAGCTCCGCTTCGAGCGTGCGGCGAATCGTTTCGGCTTTGCGGAAGCCGTGCTGCTCGCCTTCGAAGGTGAGAAGGGCCACGGGGATGCCCTTGTTTTCCAGCGCCTTTGCCATCATCCCGGCCTGGTTGGGCGGCACCACCTTGTCTTCGAGTCCCTGAAAGAATATCACCGGGCACGACAGACGTCCGGCGTGATTCAGCGGCGAGCGTTCGGCGTAGAGGTCCTTCTTCTCCGGATACGGTCCTATGAGCTGATCGAGGTAGCGCGACTCGAACTTGTGCGTGTCCTTCGCCAGCGCTTCCAGTTCGCCGATTCCATAATACACGGCTCCGGCCTTGAATACGTCGTGGAAAGTGAGCGCGGCGAGCGTGGTGTAGCCGCCTGCGCTGCTGCCGCGGATGATGAGCCGCTGACCGTCGACGCGACCGGATTCGGCAAGAGACCTGGCGCCGTTTATACAGTCTTCCACGTCGATCACGCCCCATTCGCCGTACAAGCGACGCCGGTAAGCGCGCCCGTAACCGGTGCTGCCCCGATAGTTCACGTCCAGCACCGCAAATCCTCTGCTGGTCCAGAACTGGACCGGCAGCCTGAAGCGGGTGCCGGTGGCGCCCGTCGGTCCGCCATGACCGATTACGATGAGCGGCGGCGCCTCGTTTTCGGGACCTTCGAATTCTGCGTTTGCAGGCGGGTAGAAGAACCCGTGGGCGAATTCCCCGCCGCCGGTCCGGAAGCTGAGCGACTGCGGAACCGATACGGATGCCGGGTCGAGGGCGAGAGCGGTCGACTCACGCAGAGTTTCCGTCGCGCCGCTGGCCAGATCCAGGTGCACGACGGCCTGGGCCCGATCCGGCGCCCCGGCTATCAGCAGTGAGTCGTTGTCCCCGACGACGATATCTTCGATGTCGGAGAACGGCAGGGGGATGACTGCGCCCTGGCCGCTTTCGCTGTCTATGCGATAGAGGGACCAGGCGCCGTCGCGGCAGCCCGCGGCGATGAGGTCTCCGTCCGCGGTGAAGCCGTAGGTGCGCATGCCGAATGCCCACTGGGGACGGCCGAATTCCGCCTCCAGGGCATACAGATTCACCGACTCACTTCCTTCGAGGCGGTGCAGGTTCCACCAGTCGTTGCGATCGGAGACGAAATAGAGCTCGCCTTCTGGCGACCATTCGGGCTGGAAGATTGAATCATTCTCTCCCCCGGTGACCGGCCTGGGCTCGCCGACGTG
>DATIPL010000382.1:0-5293 GCA_035471965.1 Gammaproteobacteria bacterium | reverse complement strand
CCGAACAGGATCATGATGATGGGCACCAGAGCGGTGAGCGGCGCGCTGACGAACACGTTCACCCACATCCCCAGCAGTCGATCGACGGCGTCGATGCGGCCCATGAGCACGCCCAGTGGCACGCCCGCGGCAACGGCGATTCCCATGCCGGAAGCGAACGCGCTCAGCGTGACGCCTGCGGATTGATGAAAGCTTTCGCTGCCGAGCAGCCCGAAGCACGCGCGCAGCACGTCGGTGAAAGGGGGGATCAACAGCAGCCACTCGGCCTGACCGATGAACTCCCAGACCACGATCCAAACCACCAGGGAAAACATCATCGGCACCCGGCGCCCGAAGATCTTCATCGGACCTCGTCCTCCAGCAGGTACTGCTTGAGCGTCCCCCAGATGTCTTCGACCGTGTCCAGGTAGCGCTTTGAGCGCCGGATGGCGTCGGGGGACTCGAGATTCCCCAGCTCGGTCTTGATGACTTTGGATACTCGGCCCGGCCGCCGGGAAAGAAGCACCACCCGGCTGGACAGATATACGGCCTCCTCGATGCTGTGGGTGACGAAAATCACGGTCTTCTTCTCGACGGACAGCAGGTTGAGCAGATCTTCCTGAAACTTGCGCCGCGTCTGTTCGTCCACCGCCGAAAAGGGCTCGTCCATAAGCAGTACGTCGGCGTCCACCGCCATGGCGCGTGCGAGACCCACCCGCTGGCGCATGCCTCCGGAGAGCTCATGCGGATACCGATCTTCGAATCCGGTGAGCCCCACTTCCCGGATGTAGTGGCGCGCCTTTTCCAGCCGCTTCGCCCTGGACATCCCCTGAAGCTCGAGACCGAAGGCCACGTTCCGAATCACCGTCGCCCAGGGCAGCAGGGCGAAGTCCTGAAATACGAAAGCGCGCTCCGGACCGGGGCCGGTCACGCGGCGTCCGCGCACCCGCACTTCGCCCGCGCTCGGTTCCAGCAGCCCGGCAACGATCTTGAGCAGCGTGGTCTTGCCGCAGCCGCTGGGGCCGAGCAGTGAAGTGAGCTGCCCCTCGGGGAAATCCAGGTCCACGCCTTCCAATGCCTGCACGCCGCCCTCGTAGCGTTTCGAAATCCCGCTCACCTTCACGATCGGATCCGTGACCGCGCTGCGCATCGCCCGCGCGCCCTGCTCGCTCATTCAGGGGTCCCCTTGATTCTCTTCTCGGGTCGAAGAAACAGAACCTCCACCTTCTCCAGCAGGCTGACCACGACCGATGAAAACACGACGATGGAAACGATGCTGGCATACATCTCGGCGTAGTCCGCTACCGCCCGGTGATAGGTGATGAGATCTCCGATTCCCGTCGGCGTGATCAGGAGCTCGGCGAGGACGATTCCGATGAATCCCGCCGCCACGCCCAATCGCAGCCCGGCGAATATGACCGGACTCGCGTCCGGAATGATCACCTTCGCGATCTGCTGCAGCCGAGTGCCCTGGAACGAGCGGCACATCTGGATCAGCGACGGATTCGCGTTACGCACCGCGGTGTAGGAGTTCAACACCACCACCGGCACCGCCAGCAGGCACACCGCGAGCACCTTCGCGGTCAGGCCGATGCCGTAAACGAATGTGATGAGCGGAATCAGCGCCGCCATGGGTGCGGCCTGCATGACGATGAAGATCGGCGCGGCGAGCCATTCGAATCCCCGGGACAGCCCCATCACGACGCCGAGGCCGACGCCGAAGACGATGGAGATCGCGATCCCGATGATCAGCGGATGCAGCGTGATCAGGAACGCCCTCGGCAGGCTGCCGTCCAGCGTCATACGCCAGAACGCAGCGGCGGTGTCGAAAAAGCTCGGAAAGGCGAGACTTATCGGTACCCGGCCCGCAATCTCCCAGGCGCCGCAAACCAGCGCAATGGAAAGCAGTCGCCACGCGAGTCCGCGGACCGCTTCAGCACGTCCTCCGAGCAATTAACTGGCCTTCGATAAAGAAGGCGGCCGGCGGTTCGGCCGGCCGCCCGTGACAGCCGATGGACTATGCCCGGCCGAGCTTGGCAAGCGCTCTCTCGAGGGGCCCGGTTTCCCAGAAGTCCTCCTTCTTCAGACTTTTCGGATCACCCTGGAGCTGACCCGCAACGGAGTAGAAGTCGAAATCGTCATTCCACGCGCCGTCGGCGCCGCCGTTGTTGGGAAACGCGCCGCTCTCCGTCGACTCCTGATAATACGGCAGGATTTCGGCTTCGAGATCGGCGGGAAGATCCGGCAGCAGATTCAACCTCTTGCGCTGCTCGACGACGTAAGCCGGATTCTCGTTGATTGCCCGCCATACGGCGACAAGCTCTTCAACCAGAATATCGATCGACTCCGCATTCTTCTCGAGGAATTCCTGATTGGCATAGAGCGCTTCGTCGCTGGCATTGACGCCCGCCATCGGCAGCACCATGAACTTGCCCTGGCCCTTGTCCATGAGCACGCGCCGGTTGGCAGCATCAACGATGGTGGCCCGAATGGTGCCTTTGAGCATGGCGCCGGCGCGCACCTCCGAGCCCGGCACGTAGCTTATTTTGCTGTACTCGATGCCGTTTCGCTGCGCCATCAGCCTCATGATCGCCTCGGTGCCCGAGCCGCGCGAGTGCACGGTCATTTCGTGACCATCCAGGTCCTTCCAGTCTTTGTAGTACCCGGTATTCACGACCGGAAAGAATCGCAGCGCGCTGAGCTGGTAAAAGATCCGGATCGGCGCCTTGACTTTCTGCAGCAGCGCGTAGGGCGTTCCCACGCCGATGTCCGCCTGCCCGGCCACTACCGCCTGCGCGGCGATATCTTCGGACTTGAAGTAAGTGACCTTGATGTCGACGCCGCGCGCTTTTGCATTTTCGATCGCTATCAGGAAATTCAGTGTTTCCACAGACGCGATATCGCCGAATGCGATATGCATTTGCGCCGCGGAGAATGCAGCGGGCGCGCCGGCAAGCAGCACAGCGCCCGCAATCAAGCCGAGCACATGTTTAGATAAAAATCTGCAGGAGGCTGAAGCTTTCATTGATTATTCTCCTCGGACCCCTCGGGGCCGAATCACCTGTGGGGGAGCCTGAGTCTAACCCAACGGAAACCCGGCGCAAGCGAGAAAGTCATCCGCCGCCCACGCGCCGCTCACGCGTCGACACGTACACACCGCTGGCGATGACTATGGCGATTCCCGCCCAGGTCCAGGCGTCCGGAAAATCGCCGAAGGCCAGGTAGCCGACGAGGGTTGCCATGACGATTTCGCTATAGCCGAGAGGCGCCAGCAGGGATGCCTCCGCATGTTCGAACGACTTGATCACCAGGAAATGGCCCCCGGCCGCGAGCGCGCCCATGAGCACCATCCAGAGCAAGTCCCGGGTACCGGGCGGCGCCCATACGGCGGGCGCGACAGCGGACATCACCACGGCTCCCAGCAGCGCGGTGTAAACGAGCGTCACAAGCGGAGGCGCGCTGCCGGAGAGCTTGCGGGTCGCCAGCCTGTAGAAGGCATAAACGGTGCCGGCGCCGAGTGCGAGCAACATGCCCGGATGAAATGCGTTCAGTCCCGGACGCACAATCACCAGCACGCCGACAAACCCCACGCTGACCGCGGTCCAGCGTCTCAAGCCGACCCGTTCGCCGAGAAACACAGGGGATAGCGCGGTAACGACCAGCGGCGCGACGAACACCAGCGCCAGCGCGTCGGCGATGGGCATGACGGCGATTGCGGCGAAGAAAAGAATCGTCGATCCGAGGAGAAAGCCGCCGCGGATGAGCTGCAGCCACGGATTGCGCAACAGCAGCGCGCTGGCGCCGTGACGCCAAAGCACCACCGGGAGCAGAATCAGCAGGTGAAAAAAGTACCGGGCCCAGACCACCTGGAGCACGGGAAATGTCGCGCTCAAGTGCTTGGCGACGCCGTCCATCAGCGGCACCACCGCCATGGCGGCGAGCATCAGGGCGATGCCGATGACGGGTGAGGCGTCCCCCGCACCGACGGCAGACCGCTCATTGCCGGGCACTGTCGCGGCGGCTTCCTGAGCGGGCGGAAATCAATCGGGTTCGGGTCGCAGCGGATGCTCGGCGATCACGTGCTCGGCCACCGGCTTTCCGCCGATGAGATGCTCCTGGATGATTCGCTCCAGAACATCCGGCGTGCAGCCACGGTACCAGACGCCCTCCGGATAAACCACGGCGATGGGTCCGCCTTCGCAGATCCGAAGGCAGTTGGCTTTGGTGCGGTAAACGAGTCCCTTTGGAGCGAGCCCCAGCTCGTTCAAACGATTCTTCAAGAAGGCCCACGACTCGAGGCTCTTCCCTTTTTCCGAACAGTTCGGCTCGGTCTGATCGCAGCAGAGAAAGATATGCCGCTTGATGTTCATGATCTTGAGCGCTTTTACCTTACGCTCGATTTCGAGAGGCGGTTCCCCGCTCGCGTCGTCCGTCACCGTGTTCCCCTTCGCGCACGCATCTGAATCCCGCAAGTATCCCGGAAAATCGGGTTGGCTTGGAAGCGCTTTGTCTTGATGCGGTCGTTGCAAGCACTCAGAATCCGTCCCGGAGCCCACCCGTTGCCGCTATAACGTCAAACCCGGCCGATGAAGCTCGAGACAAACCAGCAGCGCCGGCGTCACGGAGAATCGCCCGCGGCTTTCGAAGCCCGCGTTCACGCCGCCGCCCGCCGCGTGGAAACGCCCTGTGGCGACGGCCGTATGATCTGGCACGTTTGGGGGGACGACGAGCGGCCTCCGCTGGTGCTCCTTCACGGCGGCTTCGGATCCTGGCGGCACTGGATCCTCAACGTTCTGCCGCTGAGCGAAAAGTACCGGGTGATCGCCGCGGACCTGCCCGGGCTCGGCGACTCGGATCCCATAGGCGAGGAATACACCGCGGAGAATATCGCTGCGACGGTTTCTGCGGGGGTGGATCTGATCGCCCCACCGCCCGGGCGTTTTCACATTGCGGGGTTTTCATTCGGCGGCATCATCGGCGGTCACGTCTCGGCCATTCAGGGCAGCCGCGTTCATTCCTTCACCGCCGTGGCCGCCGGCGGATTGGGTCTTCGCAATGCGAAATTCCCTGAGCTCGAGTCCATGAGCGCCGCGGCGACTCCGGAGGCGCTCACGGAGATTCACCGCACGAACCTCTCCCGCCTCATGTTCAGTAATCCGGATCGAATCGACGACCTGGCGATTCACGTTCAAACGGAGACCGTGCGCCGGGCGAGAGTGAGAAGCGGCAAGATCCCGTGGACCGGCACGCTCACCAACGCGCTCAAGCGCATCGACACCACGCTCGCCGGGATATGGGGTGAAAATGACGTGAT
>DATIPL010000381.1:0-11247 GCA_035471965.1 Gammaproteobacteria bacterium | reverse complement strand
CTGGCAAGTGGATAACGGCGAAAGCCCAGGCGGTTCGAATCCGCCAACGAAGACCCGGTGCTTCGGCACCACAACAGGAGGCGCCCGCGCGCCGACGCGAGCCCGGTCGAGCGTCCAACCCTCGACGGGCAAACGAAAGCGCAGCACCCGGCCGGTCCCGCGTGGACGGATCCGGACGGCGCCGGCGACGGCCCATCGGCCGTACCCCGGGCAGAGCAGGGATGCCCTTCAACGCCAACGGAGCTGGCGCGGGGACGGTTCGACCGGCCGAACCGCGGCGAAGCCCGCACCGATCACCCACCACTCGGGTGTCGGGCGCCTCCGACCGATACGTTTGACATCGTCGCGCAATCGCGGCGGTCTCTTGGAGAAGTTTTTAGACGAAGGAATAAAAACTGGGTCGTGACCGCTCGCAAAACCTTCGCGAGAGCCGGTGTTCGCAAAGGGTCACTTTTTGAGAGGCAGCCGATGGGCGGCTGCTCGTTCATGTAAGGAGAAGTGCAATGTTTGGCATCAAGCGCATTGTCATTGCGCAGCACGAGCGCGGGCTGTTCTTCAAGTTCGGCCGTCTCGTGGACGTGCTCGAGCCGGGCGCGCGCTGGATCGCGGACTTCAGCCGCCGTTTCGAGGTCGAGGTTCACGATCTGACCGTGCCGGAGTTCGGGCACCCGCTCGATGACTTCTTCCTGAAGGAGTCGCCGGAGCTCAGCGAACGTTACTTTCAGGTGGTCGAGCTCGGAGCGCAGGAGGTCGGTCTGGTTTACAAGAACGGCCGACTGGCATCGATCCTGGCGCCGAGCACCCGTCACCTGTACTGGAAGGGCCCGATCGAAGTGAAGGTCGAGACCGTCGACATCAGCGAGGACTTCGCGCTGAGCAAGGCGCTGCTCAAGCAGCTGGCCTTCCCGCGTGAGAAGGAGCTGATCGACAAGGCCCGCCAGTACCTGGCCATCGACGAGGTGGCGGACAGCGATGTCGGTCTGCTCATCGTCGACGGCGAGCTGCACGCGACGCTGAAGCCGGGTCTGTACGGCTTCTGGAAGTTCAACCGCACGATCAAGGTCCTGCACGTTGACCTCCGCCTGCAGGCCATGGAGGTTTCGGGCCAGGAAATCCTGACCAAGGACAAGGTGAGTCTGCGCGCCAACCTGTCGGCGACCTTCAAGGTGACCGATCCGGTGAAGGCCCGCAGCTCGCTCAAGGACTTCGAGGACTTCCTGTACCGCGAGCTCCAGTTCGGGCTGCGCCAGGCCATCGGTACCCGCACCCTGGATGCCCTGCTCGGCAGCAAGGGTGAATTGGACCGCGTGGTCTACGAGCACGTCAGCGCGAAGGTCGCGCCGCACGGCCTCGATGTTCGCAGCGTGGGAATCAAGGATCTGATTCTCCCGGGCGAGATGAAGGACATCCTCAACCAGGTTGTCCAGGCCGAGAAGGTCGCCCAGGCGAACGTGATCAAGCGCCGTGAGGAAACTTCGGCCACCCGTTCCCTGCTCAACACGGCGAAGCTCATGGACGACAACCCGACGCTGAAGCGCCTCAAGGAGCTGGAGGTGCTGGAGAAGGTGTCGGAGAAGGTCGACCGTCTGACCGTCTTCGGCGGACTGGACGGCGTCCTGCAGGATACGGTGAAGATCAATGTGCGCGGCGAATAACGGGCCGCTCTGCGGTCGACACCGTAGCAGGTGAGGGCCCGGCGAATGGGCGCCGGGCCCTCGGCCATGGCGGGATATTCGGAATTTGCCAGGACATCGGCCCGCATCGTCAACGCTGCGGACTCCGACCCCGGGCATTCAATCTCCGAGTGTCCGGGGCTGCGTGCCCGTTTCAGCGACTTGCTGCCTGTTTTCCTTCTAGGGTCGGGAACGATGCCGGCTACGGTGGCCATCCGAGAGGCCAAAAACGAAGGCAGCGGCGACACCAAAGAAAACCTTCGATGCCAGGCTCGCCTCGAGCGGAATGACGTGGACAAAATCAGGGTTGATCAAGGGCAGCACGAGCATGAAGTTCAGCGCCCATACCCCGACCAGGCTTGCGACAATCATGCACGGGGCCAGAAGCAGGGAGCGAGATCGGGGCAGAAGCGCCTGCACCGAGATCACGATGGCGATGCCGAGGAGAACCGCGATCAGCATGTGGATCGCCATCCCGAGAATTACGCTGGATGAGGCGGTCGCCGCACCGCTGCTGAACGTGGACGTGATGCCCTGGGCCACAACGGCAGCATCCGAGCCGCCGAGGCTCGAGTAGAGCAGCACCCACGCGATCTCCGCTGTACCACCGGCGAGGCCCGCCAGGGCGCCCAGGGTGAATCGGTTCGCATGGAACCGCGGTGAGAACAGGTCAATGCCGGTCATACCCTTCCCCTTCACGCTTTTTCGTATGGCTTACATCCTATTGGCGGGAACCGCGTGCGTGACTGATCTGGGTCAAGAACCCGCGCCGGGCGACAGCCATGTGATCGCCGGAGACCGGTCAGCGGATGCGGCGCTGGGCCCAGCGCATGACGGCAAGCGCGCCGACGCCGAATAATGAGAATCCCACAGAAAGCGCCATCACCGTACCGTCGTAAGCCTGGCCGATGGCGGCGCCGATGGGTACAGAGATGAACGTGGCAACGAATCCCACCACTGCGGCGCCGACGCCCGCAATGTGTCCCAGCGGTTCCATACTCAGGGCATTGAGATTGCCGAACAGGAGCCCGACACAGAAGAACATGGACAAGAAAAAGCTCATGAAGAGCCAGAGGGGGGGTATTCCGTCCAGCGTCCAGGCGACCATGAGGAACACCAGCGCAAGCGCAGCCAATGCGTGCACCGCCGTGATTGAGATTTTGCGCATGCCGTGCCTGATAACGAGACGTCCGTTGATGACGGATGCGGCCCCGATGGACAAGGCGAGCGCGGCAAAGTACACCGGAAACAGTTTCCCCACTCCGTACGTCTGCTGGAAAATCTGCTGCGCCGAGCTCAGGTAGCCGACGAAAGCGGCAAATATGAGACCGGTGGCAAGGGTATGGCCGATGGCGCCCCGGGTGGTGCAGACCTCGCGCGCGGCAAGCGAGATCCTGCTGACGGAGAATACGGACCTGCGCCCGGGCGGGAGTGTTTCCGGCTGGCGCAGGGCGAACCAGAGCGATGTCATCAGCGCGATGAGGAGGAAAGTCATGAAAATGGCCCGCCACCCGGCGATGAAGAGAATCCCCTGACCCAGTGCGGGTGCCACTGCAGGAACGAGAATGAACACCGAGAGGGCAAAGGACATGACCCGCGCCATGGCCCGCCCTTCATACTGGTCGCGCACCAGAGCGATGGTCACGATGCGCGGCGCGGCGGCGCCAACACCCTGAAGCACCCGGCCGACTATCATCCACCGGAAGCTCGGCGCGAAGATGGACAACAGGCAGCCGCCCATGAAAAGAAAAAGCCCGGCGTAAATGATGGGTTTGCGCCCGAAGCTGTCCGAGAGCGGACCGGCCAGCAGCTGGCCGAAGGCGAGGCCGAAGAATAACGACGACACCACCAGCTGGGTGTCGTTCGGATCTGAAACGGAGAGATCCGCGCCGATGGCGGGCAGCGCCGGCAGCATGCCGTCGATGGACATCGCCACCAGCGAGAACATCAGCGCGATGAGCGCGACGAACTCACCGAACGGCAGTTTGCCGTCGCTGTCTTGACTGAACACGGCAGTTTTTGAATCAGTGAAAAATCAACGGCATCAGGTTCGGTTGCGATTGCACGGAAGCGGTCCCGGCCTCTGAGCTCGATTCAACCGCTACAGTCCTTCAATACCGGGCTTCTCCCATGGCCCAGGTCTCGTTGGCGTGCCGGAGCAGGCGCGGGTCCGTCCGGCAGGCCGCCACGAAATCGCGTACTTCATCTGCGTGCCAGGCTTTCCGATAGGCATACCACGCCTGTTCAAGGGAGTCGCGTCGTAGATCCGCGGGCGCAAACGGCAGCGCGTTGAGCAGCTTTACCTTGCCGTTGGGCACGACCAGCAGCATTGCCTGTGGACTTTTCAGCCGACGCTCCATCTCGGTGAGTATGTTCCAGGGATAGATTGACAACTCGGTTGCGGGTTTGCCCGAGGATGCGTGTTCCTTGAGCGCGTCCACGGTCTCCTGCCAGGCCTCATCGCTGCACGCGATCCGTTCCCAGTTCGTCGCGGCACGTCCGATCCGCATCATCGGTCCGGTGACGAAGGCAGCGCATCGGAGCGAGACGGCCAGGTCGTACGCCTCCAGGCACTCGTGGATATTGAGCCGGTTGGGTACGAACACGAGCTCCGGCAGGAGCCCGCGGTCGCTCAGACGTTGGATGGCCGAGATGGCCGCGGCGAAGCTCGATCCCGGGCGCACGCTTTCATGGGTGTCCGCCGTCGCGCCGTCCACGGAGATCTGAACGCATTGAACGGCGAGCGACGCGAGACGGTCAGCGGCGGCATCATCGATGTGGCTGCCGTCGGTTTCGAGCTTCAGCGAGACGCCGGCGCCCGAAAGCAGCTCGAGCAGCTGCCAGCAGTGGGGCGCTCCGAGCGGCTCACCGCCGCCAAAGGCGACATAGGGAATGTTGAAAGCAATGATCCGCTGCGCGAGCCCCACCGCCTCCCGCGGCGTGAGCTCGTCGGCCCACGCCCTGTCGGGGCCGGACTCCTCGCAGCAGGTGATGCAACGGGCGGCGCAGCGGTTGGTCAGCTGCCAGGCAAGAAAAAGGGGCGCGCCGTACTGATCGATCGACGCCCCCTGCATCGCAGGATGCCGAGATGTGCTCTCAGGTGAAGCGAATATAGGGCTGCGCCATCACCTGCTCGGATACATCCTCGAGCTTCGGCGTTTCCCAATCGAGCTTCTCTTTGGGCTTTGACTTGCTCTCCTTCTTATCCTTGCCCGATTTCTTCGCATCAACATTTTTCCCTTTCATACTTGTCCCCGTAAATCAGGATTGAAGTACCGGTAGAGTTTTCCAATTGTTTGCTTTCGAGTGACGGGTTTCGTCGCTGCTGGCGGCCAGTATCGCGCCTGTCACCAGGTCATCCCGCCAGGCGGCCCGGTAGGCGTTCCAGGCTTCGTGTATTGTCTGTCGACGGAGATCGGCGCACAGGTAGGGCAGCGCCGCGGAAACCTTGACCCTGCCGTTGGGCAGCACCAGCATCGTCGCCGGCGGATCCTCGAGATGTCCACTCAGGCTCTCTCCGATTGAAAACGGAGCGTAGCAGAGTTCCATTTCTTCTCCAACATTCTCCGCAAGCCGCTCGAGCGTGCTTCGAAAGGACCGATACTGCTCGGCGGACGGCTCCAGCCTCTGCCACAGGCGCGCCGCCGTGCCGATGCGCATGAGCTTTCCGGAATTGAAGCGAAAGGCGCCGAGCATCAGGGCCCGCTCGATCACCGCCTCCGTTTGATGGATATTGATACGGGTCGGCGCAAAAGTTATTTCCAGATTCAGGCCGGCGGCCCGGACCGCGCGGCATGCAGCGTGTGCCTTTTCCAGGGACCCGCCCGGTCTCTGGCGGGCGTAAATCTCCTGGCTGTCGCCATCGAGACTGATCTGTACGGAACGGATCGGCAGGCGGGCAAGCCTTTCCGCGACCGATTCGTCGAACAATTGACCATTGGTTTCCAGCTTGAGTTGAACTCCCGCCTGTCCGAGAGTCTCGGCGAGCTCGAAAAAGTAAGGCACTGTCAGTGGTTCTCCGCCACACAGCATTGCGTAGGGCACTTCGCTTCGCGCGATATCGTGCGCGATTTCGATGGCTTCACTGGCGGAGAGCTCGTCGGGAAGCGGTTTGCCCGGCGCCGACTCGGTGCAGCAGTGGAGACAGCACAGGTCGCAGTCGCGGGTGATCTGCCACGAGACGAGTAGCGGCGCCTTGAGGCCGTCTATTCGGTGGTCCACGGAGACTGCAGCCATTCGTGCAACAGTATGGCCAGCGTGAATGCCGTCACGGCTACCAGGTAGCAGGTGACCATGTTGCGGATTGCCGGAACCAGTTGTCGCGGCGATTCGTGGGCGCGCGCGGCCCGGCGCGCGCTCGCAGTCAGCATCGGCAGCGCAGCGAACGCCGACAGGCATCCGAGGGGAAACACGCCCGCCGCGACCCCTGCTGCGACCACCACCAGTCCCGCGGCCGCCAGGGCGATATACAGCCATACGGCGCGCGCGCGGCCAAGTCGCACCACCAGATTGCGTTTGCCGACGAGCGAATCCTGATGGAAATCCGGGATCGCATTGATCACCGCCAGCGACATGATCAGGAGCCCCGGCACCAGCGACGCCCAAAGCGCGGACCAGGTGACGGTTCTCGTGTGCAGATAGAGACTGCCCAGCACCATCCACGGGCCGTAGGACAATCCGATGACCAGCTCGCCGAGTCCCCGGTAAGCCCAGCGGACGGGAGGCGCCACATAGAAAATGGCGGCTGCGCCCCCGAGCAGGGCGAAAGCGAGGATTGGCCATCCCCCGACGGCAGTCAGATAGACGCCGACCGCCAGCGCGCCGGCGAAAGCCGCGACGCCGAGCCAGAGAACGGCGTCCGACATCGGCGGCAGGTCTTCGGGGTTGAACACCCGGTCGGTGCCCATGCGCGAGTCGAAATACTCATTGAATGCTTCGACACCGATGACCGCGAGAATCACCCCGGCGAGTCCGAGCCAGAAGATCCCGGCGACGAATGCACCCTCCATCGCGCGCGCCCAGGCTGCCCCGAGCAGATAAGGCAAGAGGCCGGCGTAGAGAAAGAACCGGTAGCGGATCATGCCGCATACCATCAGCAGCCGGCCGAACGGCGAGCGCTCCGCCATCGCCCGCTGCTGCGCCGGATTCGTCAGAGATAGACCCACTGGTGCAGTGACGACGTCTTTTGCGGATCCCTGGCAAGCTCTTCGACGAACTGTGCGACGCGGGGATTCTGCCAGGCCTGCTGGAAATTGGACCAGATCTCGCCGAGCGACTGGCGCCGCAGGTCGCCGCATACGAACGGCAGGGCGTTGATGAGCTTGACCAATCCGTTGGGCAACACGATCAGCAGGGCCGCCGGGTGCTGTAAGCGGTAACGCAGCTCTTCGAGCAGGCCCATTTCGTGAAAATACACCCGCATGCGGCCCCGGTACTCCTCGGTTTTCCGATGAAGAACCCGGAAGTACCGGTCGTATTGTTCCTCGGAAGGCGCCAGCAGATGCCAGGTCTTGACCGCGTTGCCGGTATACATGGTGCGGCCCGTATAAAAGCTGTACGCGCCCAGCTCATGAGCGAGGTCGACTGCTTCGCCAATCTCGTGAGCATTGAACCGAGTCGGTGAGTAGTTGATCTCGATGGGCACTGAGGCGGTTCGGAGGTTATGCAGGCCGCGTAATGTGAGATCGAAATCCCCCCGGACGCGCATGCGATTGAACGTCTCGCGAGTGGCGCCGTCGAGACTTACCTGGACTGCTTTGACGTTGAGGTCGCGCAGGCGTTGGCAGTTCTCGGGTGTCAGATAGTGTCCGTTGGTCTCGATCTTGAGCTGGGCATCCCGCCCGCAGATGTATTCCACCATCTCGAAGAACAGCGGATGAACCATCGGTTCGCCGCCCGACAAAGACAGGTAGGGGATCTGGTGGTCAATGACTTGTTCGAGAAAATCAAAGATCTGCTCCCTGTCGAGCTCGTCTCGGAACGCCTTCCCGGGTCCGCTTTCCTCGATGCAGTGGAGGCACGCCAGATTGCACTCGTTGGTGACCTGCCAGGCGATATAGAGCGGAGCGCCGAGATCCGCCGAGTCGCGGGCACCGTGCAGCGCGCCGATCGTGGACGATGCTTTCCCGGAGCCCGTCGCTTGCGCGGTCACCTGCTCAGTCCTCCACCAGGCCCTTCCGCCTCAGATCGGCAATGAACGCCTTCGTTTCCTGCTCTATTGCCGCCCTGCGGTCGTGATAGCTGTCCCTGAGCCGACGCACGATGTCGCTCTCGGGTCCCCCGGCAAGGATCTCGCGCACTATCGCGGTGGCGGTGGGATTGAGCGTGAACACCTTCTCGGACCGCGTCTCGAACAGGACGCCGCCGAATTTTTCCTCGCGGAACTTGACGTGCTGCGTGAGATTCATTGGATTTCAGCCAGGGGCGAGATTATACAGAATCAGAGTTCGGCCGGGCGGTTGGCGTCCTGCCTTACCCACACCTTCCCCGGCGCACCGGTGATCGTGTCGCGGGTCGCCGGTGCGTAGCGGGAGGTTACGGCGAAGAACGGCGCTCCCATTCGGAGGCGCCGGATTCCGATACCGGATCGGGATTCAAGCCGTGTATGCGCTCTTGTATTGTTCCAGCATTCGGACGTAGTTGCCGCGTTTGAATGCCGTCGGATCGGCGACGTTCCGCTCGCTCATCGAACCCTTCATCTGCGCAATGGACGCATATTCCCGCGCCTCCATCCACTCCTCGACATCGCGGAGCAGGCGTTCGGCATGGCCGATCCCGTTCCTCAGCAGCGCGGACGTGGTCATGACGACGTCGGCGCCGGCCATCACGTACTTGATGATCTCGGCGGCGCTGTGGACGCCTCGCGTCGCCGCCAGCGAGGCGTGCAGGCGGCCGTAGAGCATGGCGATCCAGGCAAGCGGGAGGCGGATCTCGGAGGGCTCGCTGAGCTCGAGGCTCAGCGAAACCTCGAGCTGCTCGATATCGAAGTCGGGCTGGTAGAAGCGGTTGAAGAGCACCAGCGCGTCAGCGCCGGCCTCATCCAGGCGGCGCGCCATGTTGCCGAAGGCGCTGAAGAATGGGCTCAGCTTGAGCGCTACCGGGACCGTCACCGCGCTTTTTACGTGCCTCAGGATCTCGACGTATCGCTCTTCGACCTCTCTGCCCGTCGTTTCCAGGTTGGCGGGTATGTAGAAAACGTTGAGCTCGACCGCACTTGCGCCGGCTTGTTCCATGAGCCTGGCATAATCGATCCAACCTTCATTGGTTAGACCGTTCAGGCTCGCGATAACCGGAATGTCGACGGCGTCCCGGGCGCGGCGTATCAGATCGAGGTACTGCTCAGCGCCGACGTGAAATTCCTCCACATCCGGGAAATAGCTCAGGGCTTCGGCAAAGCTCTCCGCGCCGTAGCTTGTCAAATGCGTCATCGCCTCTTCCTCGTGACGAATCTGCTCTTCGAAGAGCGAAAACAAAACCACGGCGGATGCGCCGGCGTCCTCAATTCGTCTGATGTTTGCAATGTCCTCGGACAAAGGCGACGAGGACGCAACGAGGGGATTTCGAAGCTTCATGCCCATGTAGTTCGTTCGAAGGTCCATGATTGACTCCTTCCGGCTGATTGAGTGGAACGATCTCCGTCGCCGATCAGTCCTCAGCCGTTCTGTACATCTTGAGTGAAGCGGAAGCTCGGATCGCCTCGGGTTGCCATCTCCTCGTAGACGCGCCACTTCACCCGGAGATTTTCCTGCGCAAGCGCCATGAGGCGCTCGGCTTCCCGCGGATGGGTACGGGTCAGCATGCGGTAGCGGATTTCGTTGTAGGCGTATTTCTTCAGCGCGACACGGGGAGGCTGTGAGTCCAGCAGGAAGGGATTGCTGCCTTTGTCGCGAAGAGTCGGGTTGTAGCGGATGAGCGGCCAGTGGCCGCTGTCCACGGCGAGCTTCTGCTGCCGCAGACCGTGCTGCATGTTGATTCCGTGCGCTATGCAGTGGCTGTAGGCAAGGATGAGCGACGGTCCCGGATAAGCCTCCGCCTCCCGGAGAGAGAGCAGCGTTTGCTGAGGGTTCGCCCCCATCGCTACTCGCGCGACATATATGTTTCCGTAAGCAATCGCCTGGAGCGCGAGATCCTTCTTGGCAACGGGTTTACCCGATGCGGCAAACTTGGCGACCGCCCCGAGGGGCGTCGCCTTTGACATCTGCCCGCCGGTGTTGGAATAAACCTCGGTATCGAGCACCAGCACGTTCACGTCCCGCCCGCTGGCGAGAACGTGGTCGAGGCCTCCGTAACCGATGTCGTACGCCCAGCCGTCGCCGCCGACGATCCAGACGCTGCGCCGCACGAGATGATCGCTGAGCGAGAGAAGCCGTCGGGCATCGTCACTGTCCAGCTCAACGAGCTTTGCTTTCAGCGCCGCTACCCGGGACCGTTGCCCGCGTATCTGCGACTCTTCCTGCTGCGGCGATTGAAGCAGAGCACCGACGAGCTCCGAACCGAGCTCGCTTTCGAGCTTCAAAAGAAGTCGCTCGGCCAGAGTGCGGTGCGCGTCTGCAGTGAGCCGGAAGCCGAGCCCGAACTCTGCGTTGTCTTCGAAAAGCGAGTTGGACCAGGCGGGGCCGCGCCCCTCGCGGTCGGTGCTCCAGGGCGTGGTGGGCAGGTTGCCGCCGTAGATGGACGAGCAACCCGTCGCGTTGGCGACGATCATTCGGTCACCGAAGAGTTGCGAAATGAGCTTCAGGTATGGAGTTTCTCCGCACCCCGCGCATGCTCCCGAAAACTCGAACAGCGGCGTGAGGTACTGCACTCCCCGCACCGTGGAGAAGTCGATTCGACCGCGGTCGTTGTCGGGAATTGACTCGAAGAATTGCAGGTTCTCCCGCACCTCATCGAGCACCGGCTCCAGCGGCGCCATGTTGATGGCTCTTAAACCGCTCTTCTCCTTGCTCCTCGCCGGACAGACTTCGACGCAGAGCGCGCAGCCCGTGCAGTCCTCGGCATACACCTGCAGCGTGTAACGCGTATCCGGAAATCCTCGGCCGCTGAGCGCCGCCGATCGAAATGCCTCCGGCGCCGTATCGAGCCTGGATTGATCAAAAAACTTGGTTCGGATCACGCTGTGCGGGCACACGAATCCGCAATTTCCGCATTGGATGCAGAGATCCGGCTCCCATATGGGAGCGAACATGGAAACTCGACGCTTCTCCCAGCGGGTCGTTGACGTAGGATAGGTGCCGTCGTTGGGAAGCCGGCTCGTCGGAAGCTCGTCTCCCCTGCCCACCATCATCATGGCGGTGACGTCTTTGACGAACGCGGGCGCAGCCGCGGGCACAATCTCCGGAGCATCACGATCGCTGGTGGCTGTCGCGGGGATGATCACCTCATGGAGATTCTCGAGGGTTTGATCGATGGCCTCGAAGTTGCGCCGCACCACATCCTCGCCCTTCTTACCGTAAGTCTTGCGCACGGCTTCCTTGATCTTGGCGATGGCTTCATCACGGGGCAGGACGCCCGATACGGCGAAGAAGCAAGTCTGCATCACCGTGTTGATGCGCGTGCCCATGCCGTTTTCGCGTGC
>DATIPL010000380.1:0-7784 GCA_035471965.1 Gammaproteobacteria bacterium | reverse complement strand
GGCCATCCAGGGCGGACAGCCGGCCACGGCCCAGCCGCAGGCGCCGGCGGTGCCGATACCGCTCCCCCCGGCGTCCCAGGTGGGCACTGCTCCCGCCCCGTCGCCCGCGCCTGGCCAGGCCCCGCCACCGCCGGCAAAAGCAGAGCCGAAACCGCAGGCCCCCCCGTCGAAGGAGGAGGTCATCCGCGGCTTGATCAAGGGGCTGTTGAAATAGTAGGGAAGAGGAAAGGCGGATTTGGGGTAAGGCCTTGTTGGAGAAAGGGGACGCACTTATTTTTCACCGGTAAGGGCTGAAAATAAGTGCGTCCGCTTTTGATTAAGGGCCTCGAATCAGGCCGCATCCGCGGGCTTTACGAGCGGAATTTTCTTCATGTGGGCCTCAATGGCTTCCACAACGCCAGCCGCAAGCGGCAGGTTCTTTTTTTCAGCCTGCCACTGTTCATGGAACAGGGCCACCGTTTCATGCGCGGTATCAAGCACGAGTTTTTCCGGCAAGTGTGCCCGCGCGGCCATGTGGGAAAGCTCATCTTTGGAAAATCCGTCAAAACGCTTGGTGCGGCTGACCTTCAGCGCTGCCGTGTCATCGGGTATGTAGGCAATGGTCGCCACAAAATCATAGGCCGGCGCGAGCACGGCATTTCGGGTATCGGGATACATCACTGACCAATTCTTGACGTGCATGTCCGCATTACCGATCAACGTATTGAAGGTCAGGCGGCGCGCAAATTCTGCAATATCATTATCATTGCTCTCGGCACCGATGACCCTGGCGATGTTCATGGCACTCGCCTTTCCGTACTTGTTGTCGGGGTAAAGCCCGAAGATTTGCGCGAAATCCTCGATATGGACTTTCGTCCCGTCGGAGAGCCGGTCAAAGCGCCCGATGGCAAGAGCCCGGCCCTTCAGTGTTTCGATGCCGCTTGGCAGGTTACCGATTTCAGAAACGTCAACAAGCTTGATCGGCGGCACGTCAATGCCGACAAGACGGGCGAGCGTCATCATCGAAAATTCGTTCTCAGGAACGCCCTCGAACTCGCGCGCGGGCAGCTTGACGATCCAGGAGCCGCCGACGCCTTTGGCGGGGATCGTGAGACCCTTACGCGCATCTTCGACTGCTGAAAACTTGAGCTGCACGCCCGCAAGGGAAAAACGCAGCACGTTTTCTTTTGTAATTTGATCGGAAGCTTCAGAGCCATCAGCGGCATCGGGTGGCCACTCCTCGCTATCAGCGGGCTGGATGGTGACGGCTCCCGCGAGATCCTCGCCAAGGACCCAGAGCAGGAAAAACTCACGTACGGGGTTGACTCCTGCCCGCTCAGCCAGATACGTGCGCATCCGCCCTTCAGGCAACAGGTTGGAAAAGAACGGCATGACGCGCGTCTGAACGGGATTGAAGTCCGTGATCAAGTTGCCAAGGTCATCCTTGAAACCAAGACTAAGTGTGGGGCGGTCTTTATCACCAATGTAGGCTTCATTGAACGCAAACAGTGTCCGATCGCCAGCAAGCCGCGTGAATGTGCCAATCGGCTTGCCGTAAAGCAGCACGTCAAGGACGGTGACATCATTCGCCACGATCGTCTTCCTCTAGCGCGTAAGCCGGGCGTACGGTGTCTGCCGGGGTAGACGCCGTAGTGTGAGCCGCGGCATTGCGCAGGTTCTTCACTTCAATAAGCGAGTGGCGGAGGCCATCTTCATCTTCTTGTTCAATGAACATGTCGATCGCTCGGTTCGCATCGCGCAGCCTCTCCGGCTCGATGACGGCGAAAGGGAAATTATTTAGGTCGCGGACCGCGCGCTGGAACTGCGCGAGTTCGGTATTGGCCGGGTATTTGCGCAAGGCGTTTTCAAGGTTTGTCTGTAGGCGCTTCAGTTCCTTGCGGATGGTGGCGTTCTGTTCGTCCAAACGGGGCGGCTTGCTCCGGGTGCTGCGAATGATGGCATTGACTGCTGGCAAACTCTTGCGGGGCACGAGGGTGAGTTCGAGATCAAGGCCGCGGGCCAGTTCGACCAGGCTGGATACGCGCAGATCGACCGCTCCCTTTTCGATCTTTGAGATATGGCTCTGCGGCACGCCGGTAAGACCGCTCAGGGCGCGCTGGCTCAGACCCTTGGCTTCGCGGGCGTTTTTGAGGTTCGTCGTGATGTCGTCGGTTGCGTGGCTCATTGAGCTGTCTTTCTATATCAAGGAGCTTAAATGATATGCAGTAATATATCGTAGATTCAAGAGTAGCACAGGAAATGATCTGTTTATATATATCATAGTTCAAGAAAGATATATCATTATATATCATCTTCAGGGGCTGATAGAAAGTGGACGCGGACTCCTGCCTCGGATTCGAATGACGGAATAACGCCCCCCTTACACAACAATGCGCGTCCCAGCAAGGTGCCCCCGAATTGGATATTTATGGGTGGAAATACGGGTATCTGTGGCGCATACTAAATGGATGTAATTGGATGGGAAAATGGCTGGGAGCATCGAAACCAGCTCGCTGGAGATCACCCCGGCGATCCTGTCGCTGATCGCGGCGATCGACGAGTTCAAGGGTGCCTGGCGCGCCATCGGCCGGATCGCCCCGGAGCGGCTTTCTGCGCTCCGCCGAGTGGCGACCATCGAGAGCATCGGCTCCTCGACACGCATCGAGGGCGCCGTGTTGAGCGACCGAGAGGTCGAGCGCCTGCTTGCGAACCTGGACGTCCAGACCTTCGCCTCGCGCGACGAGCAGGAAGTGGCGGGATACGCGGCGGTCATGGAAACGGTCTTCGAGAGCGCGGACGCAATCGATCTCACCGAGAACCACATCCTTCAACTACACCGTGACCTGCTTCAGTTCTCGGAGAAGGACGAGCGGCATCGCGGAGCCTACAAGACGCTTCCCAACCACATCGAGGCAATCGGGCCCGACGCCGAGAGTCTCGGTGTCGTGTTCGAGACCGCGACACCATTCGACACGCCGCGACTGATGCGCGAGCTCGTCGAATGGACGCGGGCAGAGATTGCGCGAGAAACGCTGCACCCCCTGATCGTCATTGCGGTCTTCGTCGTCGTCTTTCTCGAGATCCATCCCTTCCAGGACGGCAACGGCCGCCTGTCCCGCATCCTGACGACACTGTTGTTACTTCGGACCGGCTACACGTACGTTCCCTACGGTTCGCTCGAGAGCGTTATCGAAGGGAGCAAAGAGGCCTACTGCCTCGCGCTGCGCCAGACGCAAGTCACCATCCGAAGTTCCAAGCCGGACTGGCAGCCGTGGTTGACGTTCTTTCTTGATGCATTACGGAAGCAGCAGGTGCGCCTGAGCGCGAAGCTCGAACGGGAGCGCATTCTTCTCGAGCGCCTTCCGAATCTCTCCGTCCAACTCCTCGACCTGTGTCGCGAGCACGGAAGGCTCACCGTTGCGATGGCTGTGGAACTCACCGGAGCGAACCGCAACACGGTCAAGGACCATTTGAGCCGACTGACCAAGGCCGGCCACATCTCCCGCCACGGAGCGGGTCGCGGAACCTGGTACGCGCTGGCCTGATTTGAAAACCCGGGTCAGAGACGCATTCTTTTGCCTGTGCCACCATGGAAAACCGTCTCTGATCCGGATTTCCCGGGAAGGCGCGAAAAAGGGGCGCACTTGTTTTACGATTTCTTCAGGCCGGGTGGCGCCTCGAGGCGTCGCTGAATTCGCCCGTCAAGACTTGAGCACAATGACCTGACAGGAGACGTGATGGCACTCGATCCGATGTATCACGACGGCATGCGTCGGCTCCAGGACGTTCGGGAGACGCGCCCCCTCGCCGATCGCCTGGAGCAGGTGACGGTTCGCGCAGCGTTCACCGGGGAGGACCGGGCGTTTATTGAGAGTTGCCCCATGTTTTTTATCGCCACGGCCGATGCCGGAGGGCGCCCCGACTGCTCTTATAAAGGAGGTCTCCCGGGGTTTGTCCGCGTCCTCGACGATCGCACGCTTGCGATTCCCGACTACGACGGCAACGGCATGTACCGGACCTGGGGCAACGTTGTCGTCAATCCTCATGTGGGGCTGCTTTTCTTGAGCTTCGAGCAGCCGAAACGGCTTCGCGTGAACGGCACGGCGCAGATCAGGGAAGACGATCCGTTGCGCGCGGACTATCCCGGATCGGTGTTCATTGTCCGCGTGAATGCGGCCCGGATTTTCCCCAACTGCCCCCGCTACATTCACAGGATGCAGCTGGTGGAGCACTCGGTCTACGCGCCGCGGGCCGGCCATACGCCGCCGGTTCCCGCCTGGAAGAAGTTCGAAGAATTCCGCGATGCCCTTCCGCCGCGGGACCGAAGCGAAGAAAAGTAAAAAGCAAAAGTAAGAAAATCCCCGGCGCGCGGCCGGGGATTCACTGTTCAGTTCAAGGCAGCTTTTAGAGGTGTCGCCTACGCCAGCCGCTAAGCGACTGCCCGGGCTCTGTGAGAATTACTTGCTCAACGCCACGATGACTTCGTCAACAACCTCCCGTATCGCATCATCCATGTCACTTTCCGAAGACAAGGGATGTGAGGCGGATGTGCCCTTTGCTGTGAACGAAGTCAAAACAGTATTGGTATCGGAATCATGGACCTGAACCCGGATCGCGAGTTCATTAGAGCCGGCCAGCACACCCCAGAAGATGCGAGCGCCCTGGGAAACTTCCTTAGCGGTCAACAATTCGACATTGATATCGTAGCGGGCGACATCTCCAGGATGCACGATCTGGCGAAAAACGCCCTCGCTTACCAGCCGTCCGAAAAGCTGTCCGCGAAGGCGTTGCACGGCTTCCAGCACGGCCTCGGTTCTCTCCATAGATTTATCGGGCTGAACTGATAGTGAAGCTACTGCGCCATGGTCTATTTTGGTATCGAGGTTGCGCTCAATTTGAACCTCGCCAACCGAGCTGCAGCCGGAAAAAAGAAAGAGGGCTGCAAATGAAACAAGTGTTCGAGTGATAGCCTTCATCGACTTTCTCCACCTATGACTGGGATTTAGAACGTTGGCTTCGTTTTACCCTGCACAGCCTTGCGAAATGCCCTGAAGTCGCATTTAGATTCGCGTCACCTCTCATTTCGTGAGTCGTGAGATCCGTTAGGCTCTCCACGGTCGTACGTTCCAACATTGCTAATCTTGACCAGGGAGGCGCTTCAAAAAGGTTACTAAGAACTCACATTGGGTATACGAAAGGAGCAAAGGCGCCATTGCTGAAAAAGAACAAGGCCGGGCAGCCGCTATAGGCGTGTAGCTAGAGTAAGGGAGGCTGTGGTCCCTTGGAGAAAGGAGGTACGCGCACTTGGTGGCGCGGCGAGAAATATAGGCCTTTAGGCGGGAAAGTAAATATACGCCGACGGAGGATTCAAGGGGGTCATCGCCGAGTAAAAGGCTGGAACGGCGTCCAGCTACGGCGCCACCGCTGCCTGCGGCCAACCCGCGCAGGCGGTGGTGGCCGCTGGAGATGGGTCCTCGATGGGCTCGAGCTTGAGCACGGTCACGCTGATGCCCAAGTTGGCGGAGACGAAGTCTAAATCTGGGTCGTACTGGCGCAGCAGCCCGATGGGGATCTTGAAGTTACGCCGTTCGAGCACCTGTCCCACCTGGATGCGGTGACGGCTCTTTAGCTGGTTAAGCGTCACCCGTTCGTAGACATCCACCTCGAAAGGCCTGGCGATGCCGTCACCGGCGGGCACCCGGCGTTTCTTGATCCGCGATTTCAGCAGGCATCGGGGCGAGACCGGCTGGAGGCCAGGCCGGGCGCAGGCTCGCGAGCCCGCTGAACCGCGCTCCGGCGATGTCGAGCTCGACGTGGGTGCCGCCGGCATCGGTGAGCGCTTCGGCATCGAGGTACGCGAGCGCGACGTGGCGCTGGAGACGGTGACCGAAGGCGGCCGACGTCGCCTGGCCGGCGAGACGGCCTGCGGCGTAAACCGGCTCGTCGCCGAGGGGCCATGCGCGCTCGTCGTTGAGGACGATGGAGACCATGCGCTTCGCCGGACCCTCGTCGCGCCGGCGGGCGAAGGCCTCGGCGCCGATGAAGCCGCCGCGTGATTTCACTGCGAACTCGAGTCCGGCCTCGACGGGCGTGACGTCGCCGTCGAGATCGTGGCCCATGGCGAGATGCCGCATCTCGATCCGCATCGCCGTCTGGGCGAGCAGCCCGGCGGGCGCCGCGCCCTCGGCCGCGAACGCGTCCCAGAGCACGGGCGCGCCGGCTGCGGGGCAGGTGAGCTCCCAGCCGGGCTCGCCGACATAGGAGATCCGGGCGGCGCGGACCTGGACGCCGGCGACCTCGGCCTCGGCATGGCGGAACCGTCCGAGCGCGTTCAGGGCCCCGCCGCCGAGCGCGGCGGCGATCTCCGCTGCGCGCGGACCCATGAGCGCGAGCACGGCGTGGCTTTCGGTGACATCGGCAAGCGTCACCGCTTCGTCCTCTCGCAGGTGGCGGCGCAGCCAGGCGAGGTCGCGCCTGACGGCGCCGGTGCCCACGTAGAGCCGATACTCGTCCGGCGCGAGACGCAGCGCGGTGAGGTCGCTCGCGTATCCGCCCCGGTGGTTGAGCATCGGGGTGTAGACGGCGCGTCCCGGGGCGCGGGTCATGTCGTTGGCGCAGACGCGATCGAGGAAGGCTTCGGCGCCGCTGCCCGCGACCCGGATCTTGCCGAAGGGGGACTGGTCGAAGACGGCGGCGTCCGTATGCGCGGCGCGCACCTCGGCCGCCACCCGCCGGTGCCAGGCGGGCTCGCCGAAACGCAGCACCGGCTCACCGCCGGCGCGGAAGTAGAGCGGGCGCTCGAAGCCGTACACCTGCCCGAAGTGCGCGCGCGCGGCGACGTGGCGATCATGCAGCGGGGTGCGACGCAGGTTCCGCGCGGTTTTCCATTGACGGCCCGGGTGGCTCACCTCGTAGTGGCGTCCGAGCACCTCGGGCGCGCGCACCTTGAGTGCCGTGATCGCGTTTTCGCATTCGTGGAAGCGGGCGGGATCGGCTTCGCCGAGGTCGAAGGCCGCCGCGCCGGCGACGACCCATTGCGCCAGCGCCTGGCCCGCGCCGCCGGCGGTGGCCACCCCCACCGAGTTCATGCCGCAGCCTAAGAAGAGGCCCGGCATTTCGGTACTCTCGCCAAGCAGGAACGATCCATCCGGCGTGAAGCTCTCGGGCCCGTTGAGCAGCGTGCGCACCCCGGCCGACTCGAGCGCGGGGATGCGGTGCAGCGCATTCATCATCATCGGCTCGAAGTGATCCCAGTCGCCGTCGAGGAGTGAGAAGGCGAAGCCCTCGCCGAGCGCCGCGGGTTCGATCGCTTTCGCGTGCGGCTCGAAGCAGCCGACCAGGAGGCCGCCGACGTCGTCGCGGATGTAGAGATGCGCGTCGTGATCCGAGAGCGTCGGCAGGTGGCGGCCGACACCGTCGATGGGATGGGTGAGCAGATAGTAGTGCTCGCAGGCGAGCAGCGGCGCGGCGACGCCCGCCTTGGCCGCGAGATCCCGGCTCCACAGCCCGCCGCAGAGGACGACCCGCTCCGCGCGGACATCGCCGCGCGCGGTGCGCACGCCGGCGATGCGCCCGCTTGCCGTCAGGAAGCCGGTCACCGGAGTCTGCTCGTGGATGACGGCGCCGTTGGCCCGCGCGCCCTTGGAGAGCGCCAGACAGAGATCGGACGGATTCACCCGCCCGTCGTCGGGGGAGTACACCGCACCGATGACGTCTTCGGTATGCGCGAGCGGCCACAGGCGCTGCACTTCGCCGCGGCCGATCTCGTGCGCCTCGACGCCGTAGGCACGGGCGAGCGCGGCCTG
>DATIPL010000379.1:0-1880 GCA_035471965.1 Gammaproteobacteria bacterium | reverse complement strand
GCGAGGGCCGAACCGTGTTGCGACACAGAATCCGAGCCCGCTGAGACCGCGATCTCCTGCGGGCGTTCCCTGGAGGGCTCCGCTCGTTGCCGAGGCGAATTCCCCACGCCTTTTGCGTAAACTGATCGCTCACCCTCCGAGGCGCCCAGGCGTTCAGGTGCCGGAATGAATTACTACCAGACTGTTCTCGACCTCGTGGGTAAGACCCCGCTGGTCAGGCTCAACAAGCTCGTCCCGGCGGGCTCGGCGACGGTGCTCGCCAAGATGGAAAATCTCAACCCGGGCGGGTCGGTAAAAGATCGCATGGCGGTGAACATGGTGGAGCGCGCGGAGGAGGCCGGACTCATAAAACCAGGCGCGACGCTTGTCGAGAGCACCTCCGGCAATACGGGCCTCGGGCTCGCGATGACCGCGGCGGTAAAAGGCTATCGATGCATTTTCACCATGCCGGACAAGATGAGCAAAGAAAAGATCGACATGCTCAAGGCGTACGGCGCCGAGGTCATCGTCACGCGGACGGATCTTCCCCACGACCATCCGGAAAGCTACGTCGAGGTCGCCAAGCGCATAGCCCGAGAAACGCCGGCTGGCTTCTATACCGACCAGTACTACAACATGAACAACCCGGAAGCCCACTATCTGACCACCGGGCCCGAGATCTGGGAGGACACGGAGGGTCGGATCGACTGCCTGGTCGCCGGAATCGGCACCGGCGGCACGGTGTCGGGGGCAGGCAAGTTCCTCAAGGAAAAAGCCGCAGAGGCCGGACGCGATTTGCGAATCGTCTGCCCCGACCCGGAAGGCAGCATATACAAGGACGAGTTCTACAGGGGGTGTTCCGGAGAACCGGGTATCTACCGGGTCGAGGGAATCGGCCACGATTTCATGGTGGGCACCCTGGATTTGACGGTTATCGACGAAATATTCAACGTTTCCGATCGGGACTCATTCATCACCGCCAGACGACTTGCGCGTGAGGAAGGCATTTTCTGCGGCGGCTCCACTGGTACCGCGGTCTACGGCGCGCTCAGGGTGGCAAAGGATCTGGGTCCGGAAAAGCTGGTGGTGGTAATACTCTGCGATTCCGGAGACCGTTATTTGAGCAAATGCTACGATGATGAGTGGATGAAGGACATGGGCTTCCTCGGTCCGGAACAACGGCTCGGCACGGTGCGCGAGGTGCTGCGCTTCAAGGGTGACAGGGTTGAAGTCGCACAGCCGAACGAAACGCTCGCCAGCGTTGCAAAAAGAATGTCCGATCTGGGCATCTCTCAGATGCCGGTCAGGTCGAACGAAAACGGCGCTGGCCTGCTCATGATCCACGAGGTGGATCTTCTGCAGAGTCTGGTCAGCGGACAATGCACGCCTGAAGACTCGGTGATGAAAACCGCTAAGCCACTGGAGGGACAGGTGTCCCTGGACGATCCGCTGACACGTGTGCAGGCAGTGTTTGATCAGAATAATGTTGCGGTCGTAATCTCAGAAGGCGCCATTGCCGGCATCATCAGTAAAATCGACGTGGTGGAGTTTCTGGCGGCGCGGAGGTGACGATCGCGTCCGCCCGGGTTTCAGCTGAGCTCGAGGCACTCGTCGACGAAGTTTTCGAGGGCCATCCTCGAGGACTCCGAAATCGAATGGATTTGTAGGCCGACACGGTATTCCTGCTCCGAGACACGCCTCGAAAAGACTGCCCTGCACTCGGCATCGATCTGCTCCGAATCCTGAGCGGAATGGCTCAGTCGGAGCTTCAGTAGGACACTCGGGGGTTTGGTCGGACGCGACAGACCGGGCCCTCCGAATATCTCTCGAACCGTGATTCCGTCGCAAAGAAGCTGAACGCCTCTCTTGGAGACGTCGTAGGTTGTCGCGAACAGTGTCTT
>DATIPL010000378.1:0-1646 GCA_035471965.1 Gammaproteobacteria bacterium | reverse complement strand
CTTCTATGAACCGCTTGGCTTCGTTCAACATCCCATCGATCTCGCTCGCGCCCGGCTCGTGCCGCGCGTACTTCACCAGATCACACGCACCCAGAAAGCGGTCGAGCTGTTCCGTGTGACGGCTGTCGAATCGCGTGTCCGACGACGCGGCCGCAAGAAACTCCTCCGTCGTCATCTCCGGCGCCGAGATCGAAAAGCGTCGCTCGATATACCCCCGAACAACGTCACTCAGCCGATAGTAGAACGTCTGCACCAGACCGCGCGAAACCAGGTCCTCCGCGATCAGCGCAGCGATCTGCTGCCGAGCCCACACGTCCGCCGGAATCACCGGCTCCTGGGAGGCCCGCTTGTGCCGCGCTCGGCGCCACATCAACACGGCCAGAGCCGCCACAACCACCGCGGCCACCGGGCCGGCCCACCACCACCGGGCCCAGGGTGAAGGCAGGGCAACCGGATCGAGCGTCGAGACCTCCTGCAACTCCTCCGGCGTCAGCGGTGCTGTATGCGGGTCTCGAACCGTCACCGTCACCGGCTCCGTCGCGACCTCCTGCCAGTCATCCTGCGACGAAGCATCCGCGTCCTCCGCGCTCGCATCCACATCGCCCACCTGGCGGGCCCCTTCCGCCCGATACCGAACCCGCACCCGCGGCAGCTCATAGTCTCCAGGAAGAAAAAACGCGACGGAGTATTCATACGTCCATTGGAGCCTTCCGTTTACCATCGGCGTGGCGATCCGCTCCGCGGTGCGCTCGACGCGGTACTCGAACCGGCGCTCCCCATCCGCGGCGGCGGTCCGCAGATCGTTCACTTCGACCGTCGCGCCGCGTTCGGCGGTCACTTCCACCTGCATCTGCGCTCGCGATCCGAGCTCTAGCTCCTCAGGCTTGACACGCAGCGTCACCTCGACAGGGCCGGATCGCGCGCGCCGCACAACTCCGTCCGGCGTTGCAGCCTCGCCGCTGCCGCCCTCGCCGCACGCCCCCAGCGACAACAGCGACATCGCCGCCGCGACCCACCCGGCGCTCCGAACTCTTTCCCGCATGCTAACCCTCATCGCCGGCGCTCGCGCTTGCGGAAGAACCGCACCAGCGGCTCCACGTACGATTGATCCGTCGTGACTTCGATGATCTCGGTATCCATCCGCCTGAACATCTGCCGCCGCCGCTCGGCCCGCTCCCGCGTGCGCCGCCCATACGCCTCCCGCACGCGCCGGCTGCCCAGATCCACCAGCACCCGGTCGTCCGTCTCCGGGTCGTGCAGCTCGACCACGCCTACCTTCGGTACGTCCCACTCCCGCCGATCGCTCACCACGATGGGGATAAGATCGTGCCGCCGCCGCGCCACCCGAATCGCATGCTCGTAGCCTTCCGCCAGAAAATCACTCACCAGAAAGCACACCGACTTGCGCACCGTGATCCGATTCAAGAACCCCAGTGCTTCTGCAATGTCCGTCCGCCGGCCCTGCGGCTCATGGTAAAGCAGCTCACGGATGATCCGAAGTACGTGCTTGGTTCCCTTCTTGGCCGGCACATACTTCTCCACCTGATCGGTGAACAGAATCAGCCCCACCTTGTCGTTGCTTCGGATCGCGGAGAATGCCAGGACCGCGCACAGCTCCGCGGCCACGTCCAGCTTGAACTGATCCA
>DATIPL010000377.1:0-7808 GCA_035471965.1 Gammaproteobacteria bacterium | reverse complement strand
TTCGCCCAGGGCATCGTGCTCGGCGCCTTCGTGCAGGGCATCGAGACGGAAGGGCGGCTGTACGCGGGCGGCTGGTTCGACTGGCTGACGCCCTTCAGCATTTTCTGCGGCATCGCCGTGCTGGTCGGCTACGCCTTGCTGGGCGCGGCCTGGCTGGTGATGAAGACCGAGGGCGATCTTCAGTCGCGCTGCTTCGAGTTCCTGGTGCCGCTCGCCTTCTGGATCCTCCTGGCCATGATGATCGTCAGCCTGTGGACGCCGTTTCTCAACGATGACATCGCCAGGCGGTGGTTCACCTGGCCGAATATCGCCTGGTTTTCACCAGTGCCGCTGCTGGTGGCGGTGACCGCGGTGCTGCTGTTTCGCGCCATCATCAAAAGGCACGAGGTTCAGCCGTTTCTGCTCTCGTTGCTTCTTTTTATACTCGCCTTCGCCGGGCTCGGTATCAGTCTCTTCCCGAATATCGTTCCACCGGATATCACCTACATCGAAGCCGCCGCACCGGCGACCAGCCTGAAATTCCTGCTCGTCGGCGCCGCCGTTCTCATTCCACTCATTCTCATATACACCGGTTACAGCTACTGGGTGTTCCGCGGCAAGGTCCGCAGCGACGAGGGATACCATTGAATATCAGGCCGGGAGCGAAGCGGCTGCTGTGGTTCGCGGGCCTTTGGGCCGGCGGCGTCGCCTGCGTGCTGGTGCTGGCTTACGGCGTCAGGATCCTGATGGGTTCAGGTTGACGCCGCCCGCTGTTGGCGCGGTTCCCCTGTCGTGGCAAGGGACATGCTTGGCCGCGATTCGATGCCCGGCACGAGAATCCTGCGCACGGTGCAACCGCGCTTCCAACAACGTTTCCGCTTTCGACCAATAGTCTTTGTAACGCGCCATCTTGCCTCCCTCCATCTGAGCGGTCACATTACCCGCTCGGAGGCATAGATCGACGAGATACAGCTAGGTTCCGAACTTTTTCTATAACGTTGCGATAAGCGGCGCGCGTTAGCGCGTCCGAGTGAGCGAAGCGAACGACTTGATTGCATGGTTAGACGCCCTCAAACGGCAATCAGCCAACGCGAACGCGCTCCAGTATCAATTCTGCACCTGTTACATAAGCTCATCGGGAGGTCTGCTGCCCGAGCTCTTGGGCGAGTCCGATGAGAACTCCTTCGGGGCCCCGGATGTAGCAGAGCCGATACGTGTCTTTGTACTGGACCACTTCGCCGACGAGCTCCGCGCCGCATTTGCCGAGACGGGCGAGCGTATCGTCGATGTCCTCCACGGTGAACATGACACGTAGGTAACCAAGAGCGTTCACCGGGGCGCTGCGGTGATCGGCGACCACAGGCGGCGCGAGGAATCGTGACATCTCGAGCCGACTGTGACCATCCGGCGTACGCATCATGGCAATCTCGACGCAGATGTCGCGCAATCCAGTGACGCCATCTGCCCAGTCTCCTTCGATTGGAGCGCGCCCCTCGAGCTCGAGGCCAAGTTCCGTGAAGAACTCAATGGCGGCATCGATGTCTTCTACCACGATGCCGACGTTGTCCATGCGCTTGACCGCCATGATGTTTCTTTGGCGTCTAACGAGTGCTCTCACCGGCGCCGCCCGGAAAGCCGCTGAGAGCCGCGATGCTTTTCGGCGTCCGGTGGAGGGCATGGTTATGTTGCAGTTTAGAGTTTGAGTCTATGTCCATTCTGACATATACTCCAGCCCCATGAGCCCCAGGGACCGGCCGCTCGTCTGGCTCCACGGAGAGGTGAAGACACCGCCGTTTTCACGTGACGCGAGAATTGAAGCAGGATATCTCCTGCGCAGGCTGCAACGGGGCGAACAGCTTAGCTTGCCCCATTCCCGGCCTATGCCACGGCTCGGAGCACGGTGCCACGAACTACGGGTGGTGGATGTGGATGCAACCTGGCGCATCCTATACCGGACTGACCGTGATGCAATCGTCATCGCTGAGGTCTTCGCGAAGAAAACGGCACAGACGCCGCAAACTGTTATCGATGCAGCTAAGAGGAGGTTGAAAGAATACGACAATGCGTGAGACCAAGCGAAAGCGCCTGGAGTCGAAAGGCTGGAAGATCGGTAGCGCAAGGGACTTTCTCAACCTTTCGCCCGAGGAGTCGGCGTATATCGAGATGAAGCTGGAGTTGGCGGAAGGGCTCCGCGCACATCGGGAGCGGCGGAAGCTCACGCAAGTTGACATGGCCAAGCTCATCAAATCGAGTCAGTCGAGGGTCGCCAAGATGGAAGCAGGAGATCCTTCAGTTTCGTTGGATCTTCTCGTGCGCTCTCTATTGGCCCTCGGTGCTTCTAAGCGAGAAGTAGCCAAGATCATCTCTCCGGCAAAGCGCTCTTCTGCAACATAACGACTAAGCTCAGCGGCGCGGACGTATCGCCAGGGAAGGCAGCCCGCGCTTATCCGCGTCCGCTGCAGCGCCTTGTTAGATTTTCCGGCACTCACCCTAACGCCCCGGATTATAGAAACGTTGCCCTTGGCTGCGTATCTCTCTATTCGGAGTGAATCTGTGTTATTCGAACTTCCCACTATTCAGGTCCCCGTCAAATTCCGCCGGCCAGGTCGATCCATGACCTCCCCTGTATCGCTTTTCAATACCATTAGATTTCCTCTTGATCGTCACTGTTCCCCTAATGGCATGTATTTCGCCCTTCTTCAGCGCATCCCGTTCTTCAAGCAACTCGAAGTCGTTGGGGTCGAGCCCCCGGTTTCGTATGATTTCTTCGAAATCTTCTCTCTCAGAATCTTCAACCATATTTGTCTCCGTGGCAATCTAACGTCGCACAAAATCGACCAGGCAATGATGATATGAGGTACCCGGTCGGGGCGCGTAGTAAACGCGGATGTTAGATTTCATCTGCCTATTCATCCTCATCGTCTCGGCTGGCCATCGCCTCTTTAAGCCATCTCTGGTATGCAATGAGCCCACAACCGTCGCCGTACCGGCGTATGGAATTAGCTTGTGAGGAAAGCATGCTGCAAAGTAGTAGTGCGAAGTCCTTCACCAAGCCGATACCGCTATTGCGTGGCCTTCCCGCTGCCGATTGCCACGGCCAAACAATGTCGCGAATAGGTTCGAGGTCTCGCTCGGATATTTCTGCTTCCAGATCGTGGGCGAGTTGGTTGCGAATCTTATTCAGCCTGATAACACCCGGGAGCAGCCATTGAATGAAGGTATCCGCACCTTCTAGAAGTTCCACCTTCTGAAAAAAAAAGACGCGTATTACGAACATCTTTCAGTCCAGGGTTTGCGGCCGTGAGCCAATCGTCAATGTAGTGTTCAACGGCAAGGTGGCCGATTAGTACCGTTCCAAGGTGGTCGGCATTTCGCTCCCAAAACCTGGCCCACTGAGCGTTGAATTGCCCTAACTCCGTTTCGATCGCGTCTGTATCCCGGAGAAGCTGCTGCGCGTACTTGGTTTTTAGGAAGTCCTCGGTATCCATGGGGGAACCCGAAATCTAACGCTGCCTTTGAGCGGCGCCGCCCGGAAAATAGCCGAATGCCTCTGCGTGTTCCGGCGTCCGCTCGAAAGGCTTGTTGGGCGACGCAACGGGCCATTGTTCCATGGCGCAGATTCTTACAGACTCCTCTCGCTAAGCGTTCTGGCTGGCTTCCTTCTCATCAATCCAAGCATGTGCGGCGGCATTCGCAGCAGCTATAGCCTCGCCCTGTGTTGGAAATGACCCCGTCGGTACACTTTCATACTCGATTTCGCGTTCGCCGTTGCGCTCCACGCGGATTGCGAAATGGCTCTGATACGGGCCACGTCCTCCCGAACCGACAGCTCCTGCAAAGATGAATCGATCCTTATAATCGGGCTTCATCTGGCCGCCCTCAGTACTTGCCATAGTCATGTTCTCCTCGACGTTTCTTTGTTTGCGAATGCACTACGTCGGCCAACTTAGAGTAGATTTACATCTCCCGTGATTGATCACGGAAGTCTTCCATATAACATTCGCTGCAAGGGTGCGCCTCCCGGCGGGGGTCCCGGACTCCACGCTCCCGGAAAGAGCAAGCCGCACCAATGACTTACGGCTAGTGGAATTCCGCTTCGCGAGCTGCACCGCCATCTGGATTGTCGCGTGATAGATCGATTGCTTCGGCCTATCGTGCGGGGCTGCGCCGGGGCCGTTTACGCGGAGACCGTACAAAAAGCCAGTATCCCTCATTCGCAAGCAGCCATGGACGGTTCCCGCGAGCGCTCGCCCTTCATCGCGTCGGTGCGCGAGGCGATCCGGGTGCGCCACTTCAGCCTTCGCACCGAGGCGGCCTACGTCGGCTGGATTCGACGCTTCATCCTGTTCCACGGCAAGCGCCATCCCCGAGCCATACGCTTCGATACTCCTTCGCCACTCACCTGCTCGAGCGCGGTGCAACCTGCGACGAATTCGGCGCAATACGCTGCGCTATTGCGCCCTACAGTTTGGCTCGGGGTGATGGCGGGTGCGGGGAAAGGATAACGCTCTGGAGTGGAGCTTGGTAGAAGTTTTCGCGTTTCCGCGGAATTGTTTTTCTCGAAATTACTTCAACTTCACTTGCACGTTTCGAACAGTTGTTTGCGTTTCAAGCCATGAGCACTCCGAGCGCGCGTTGTATCTTGCCCGAACCGGGGACGTATTGGAGTCATGGAATGCAGTAGGGAAGCGTGTGGCGCCGCAGATGTGTGTTTGCTTAACTGCAGGCGTCGTGCGTGATGAATCACCACCCTGAGATTCGCGAGCTGGCGCTCGCTCCCACAGGACTGCGTCGCCGGAAGTGACTGTGACCGATATCACCCCGCCTCGAAAAAAGAGCGAGCGTCAGCAATCCAGCGTGTGATCGCGCTCCCAGGGCGTGATCGAGGTGGCGTAACTGCGCCACTCGCTGAGCTTGAGCTTGACGTAGCTGGAAACCAGCTCGTCTCCAAATCCCTCGCGAACTATTTTGCTTTCGTCGAACAGCCGGACCGCATCCAGAAGGTTGAGCGGAAGGCGCCGTACACGCTTCACGGTATGACCCTCGGTGTACATGTTGATGTCCAGACGTTTGCCGGGATCGCGCTTGTTGGCGATGCCGTCGAGGCCTGCGACCAGGACGCCCGCCTGCAGCAGGTAGGGATTCGCGGCGCCGTCCATGAGACGAAGCTCGAAGCGTCCGCGATCGGGAACGCGCACCAGATGCGTACGATTGTTGCCCGAATAGCTGATCGCGTTCGGCGACCACGTCGCGCCCGACAGTGTCACCGTCGCGTCAATTCGCTTGTAGCTGTTGACACAGGGGTTGAAGATCGCGGCCAGCGCGTCGGCGCTGTTCATGATGCCGCCGAGGAAACTGTAGGCGAGCTTCGAAAGCCCGAGATCATCCTTCCCGTGATCAAAGAGATTCTTGCTGCCCGCCTTGTCCCAGAGCGAGACGTGAGAATGACAGCCGTTTCCGGTCAGGTTGGAGAACGGCTTCGGCATGAAAGTCGCCCGCAGCCCATGCTTTTCGGCAATCGACTTGACCATGTACTTGAAGAACGCGTGCCTGTCCGCGGTTCTGAGGCAATCGTCATAGTCCCAGTTCATCTCGAACTGGCCGTTGGCGTCCTCATGATCGTTCTGGTAGGGCCCCCAGCCGAGTTCCAGCATGCAGTCGCAGATCTCACTGATGACGTCGTAACGGCGCATGAGGGCCGTCTGGTCGTAGCACGGCTTTTCCTGGATATCCCTTGCATCGGAGATCGCGGTGCCCTCCGGATTCACCAGAAAATATTCGCACTCCACGCCGCTCTTCATGCGGTAGCCCTTTTTGGAGGCGCGCTCGATTTGTCGCTTGAGCGCGACCCGGGGAGACGCCTCCACCGGTTTTCCGTCCATCCACAGATCGCCGGCCAGCCAGGCGACTTCCGGCTTCCATGGGAGCTGAAGCAGGCTGTCGGGATCCGGCACGGCGAACATGTCCGGATGAGCGGGCGTCATGTCGAGCCAGGCGGCGAAACCCGCAAACCCGGCGCCGTCCCTCTGCATGTCCTTGATTGCCCGCGCCGGGACCAGCTTCGCCCGCAGCACCCCGAACAGGTCGACGAAGCTGATCAAGAAGTATCTGATTCCCTCGGACTTGGCGACTTTGGCCAGATCGGTAGCCATGACGTTCCTCCCTCCGGTCTTTCGTGACTGTCGTTGGTTGTTGCACTCGGCCAGGCGACGCTCCAGCCAGCGTTCGCCGCCGTTTTTTCCCCGTCGCCCGCGCCGCTGCGGGCCCGTCATTGTAATGCGTGCGCCTAGCGCACGCCCACGAGCGGAACGCCCGCGGAGGCGGAGGTCGCAAGCGTGATCGAGCGCAGGTCTTCCGGCTCCAGGTTGTGCAGGTTGGTTTTCCCCGTACAGCGCGCCATCATCGAGGCCTCGCCGATGCTCGCCCGGATGATGTTGACCACCGCCTGGCTCCGGTCCTGAGCGGTGTAATCGGATTCGAAGCGGATCCCGTCTCGCGCGACGATGCGTCCGCCCGCCGCCAGCCCCACCGGCACGCCGAGCACGATTCCGGTGGCGCCCAGGCCGATAATCTTGGCCGCGTCGGTGCCCGAGCGCACGCCGCCGAAGTAGACGAGATCGATGTCTTCCTCTCGCTTGAGCCGTCTCAGGATGCGCACCGCGTCGCGAAGCAGGCGAAGATCCGGCGCCCCGACCAGCTCGGGCCAGGCGCCACCCAGCCCGCCGGTGCCGTCCAGAACCAGCAAATCCAGATTGGCCTCCAGGGCCCACGGGATCGTGTCTTCCAGCGCTTCGGCCGACGAGACCGCGGCGCCGATGAGCTGATTCTCGTTCAGCCGCACCAGATCCGCCGGATCGAAGCGCCGGCCCATGAGGTGAATCAGCGCGGCGGCTTCCGTCCTCGGCTCGGCTCCGCCCGGCGGCAGAAGCTGCAGCCAGGTGACCCCCGCGCCGATTGCCGTGGTCCCCAGGTAGGGCGCGGTCGCTTCCTCGAGGCCAACGGCCACGCTCTCGCGCACTTCGTCGGGCGCGGCGTCGAAGCCGGTCACCAGAAACGGGTGCTCGAGCGCCAGCTTTCCCGCAAGCGTGGCGCTCACCTTGCATGCCTCGCGGTAGGGATCGATGACCAGACGCGACAGGTTTGCCGGCAGGAACACGATGTCGTCCACCGAAGCAGGCCGGTGTTCGGGAAAGGGGTTGTCCCTGAGACGCAGGCGCTTGTGCAGCATCGCCTTGAGCTTCGCGTGATCGGCGGGATTCGTGCGGGCCATGGAGAAGATGTCCTCGCGATGCTGCACCGAGTAATCGGCGGAACCGGTCTCGGCGTCGCAGCGGTAGCAGCGGGCGGCCTCATTGCGCGCCATCTCCCAGTCGTAGGTGGCTTCGATTTCCGGAAACTCGATGGGCTTCTTCCCGAGACCGAAGAACGGCGGATGATGGGGCGCGAGCTTTTCCCACATGAGATCCTGCGCCACCGGCACGCGACGCGTTCGAAAAGGGGTGCGATAGGCGATGGGATCTTCGCGGCCCTCGAGGAAGGCTTTGACGTAGTATGCCGCGCGCTGGCCGTGGTGCATGGCCATGACGATGGTGGAGCCACCGAAGGCGCCGTCGCCGGCGGCGAACACTTTCGGGTCGTCGGTGCGCATGCCGTCCCATTCGGTGCGCACGCGGTCGGGGAGCATCATGCCCCGTTGAGCCAGGTCTTCGCACTCGCCTTTCTGTCCCACGGCGGCGATCACCATGCCGCATTCGATCTCGTGCTCGCTGCCGGGCACGGTGACGGGACGCCGCCGGCCGTCTTCGTCCGGTTCGCCGGGCGCGGTGTTG
>DATIPL010000376.1:0-4938 GCA_035471965.1 Gammaproteobacteria bacterium | reverse complement strand
AAAATGGGTTGACCGTCGCTGTACCAGGGGAAAATGCCTCGCCGGTAGGCGCAAAGCAGCCGTTCCGGTCTCAAATCTCCACCAATGGCGAGCAAGCCGTTGGGCTCGATCAGGGCAGATTCGATGTCCGGAAAGGTGCCGGGGGGCGAATCTTCGCTTATCCAGAGCGGTTGCAGCGACATACTTCTTAACCCACGGTCCCGGGATATGCAGGTTCTGGCGTGCGGCGTGCCGGGCGGACCGAAAAAAAGCCCGAATTCGGACAGACAGATCGCACTCGACGGGACGTAAATATTTATCTTAGACCTTCAGTCCGCGGCGGGGTGCGGAGATTTGGGTTCCCTGTCAGCTTCGACACGAGATGGAGAGTGTGCCGCCATGGCGCCAACATGGCGCTCAATCTCGATGCGCTCGCGGCGGGTGAAGTCATCGATCGCGCGTTGGAATTCCGACTGCAGGACGCCGTGGGCGGAATAGGTCATAACAGGCAGAAATCCGCGGCTCAGCTTGTGCTCGCCCTGAGCACCCGCCTCAAAAGTTTCGAGATTGTTGTCGATGCAGTATTCGATCGCGCGGTAGTAGCACATTTCGAAGTGCAGGGAGCGGTGGTATTGGCTGCAGCCCCAGTTTCTGCCGTAAAGGCTTTTCGTGCCCCGAAACAGGTGCGCACCGGCCACGTACCGGCCGCGATTCTTGGCCAGAATCATGATCAGCGCGTCACCCAGGCTGCGACGAGTTTTCCGAAAGAATTCGCGGCTCAAGCTGGGGTAGCCCCACTTGCGGTCGTAGGTGGCGCTGTAGAGCCGGTGATATGCGTCGCACTGTGTATCGCTGAGCTGGTTCCCGTGAAGCAGCTCGATCTCGAGGTCGGCACCGGCGGCTTCACGGCGCTCGCGCCGGATCTGCTTGCGTTTTTTCGAGCGCAGACTGTCCAGGTAATCCTGAAAATCCCGAAATCCCGGATTTCGCCAGTGAAACTGGAATCCGGCGCGCAATGACAGACCGGCGGCCTCGAGCGCATCCCGGTCGCGGTCGTCTGCGAACAACCAGTGCACCGAGGATGCCTTGAGCTGCTCGGCCACCTGAAGTGACGCGGCGGCGACAGCACGTCGGATGGAAGCGTTTTCCGGGTCCGCGAGCAAGATCCTCGGCCCGGTGGCCGGTGTGAAGGGGACCGCCGAGACCAGTTTGGGGTAGTAATCCAGGCCGGCACGCGCGTAAGCCTCGGCCCAGGCCCAGTCGAACACGAACTCGCCGTAGGAATGGGTCTTCAAGTACATGGGGGCCGCGGCCACCAGCTCATTGCCGGCATGGAACAGCAGATGGCGTGGGTACCAGCCGGCCTCTTCGCCGACGCAGCCCGTGGTTTCCAGGGCGAGGAGAAATTCGTGCCGCAAGAAGGGCTGCTCGCGGCCGGCCAGCCCGTTCCAGGCCTCTTCGGTCACGTCTTCCAGCTTGTCGATCACCCGGCAGTGCAGCGCCGGCACGGACTCCCGCCGCTGCTTACCGTCGGCAAAACCGTCACGAGACTGGAGTCTCAACCTGGCTCCGAGGATCGCATCAGGCGTCAGGACGGCGTGCCTTGCGGCCTTCCAGGGCGTCCAGGTATTTTTCCGCGTCCAGGGCGGCCATACAGCCGGTACCGGCGGAAGTCACCGCCTGGCGGTAGACATGATCGGCGACGTCCCCAGCGGCGAACACGCCTTCGATGCTGGTGGCGGTGGCATTGCCGTCAAGACCGCTGCGGATCTTGATGTAGCCGCCGTTCATTTCCAGCTGGTGTCTGAACAGATCCGTGTTTGGCTTGTGTCCGATGGCGATAAAAACACCGTTGACGTCCATTTTTCGAGTCTCGCCCGTGCCCACGTGCTTGATGCGGGCCGCGTTGACGCCGGCGTCGTCGCCCAACACTTCGTCCAGAACGTGGTCCCATTGGATATCGACCTTGCCGTTCGCCGCCTTTTCCATGAGTTGGCCAGCAAGGATCTTTTCCGCCCGCAACATGTCCCGACGGTGCACCACGGTGACGTGGGACGCGATGTTGCTCAGATAGAGGGCCTCCTCCACTGCAGTATTCCCGCCCCCTACCACCATCACCGGTTGGTTCTTGAAGAAGAACCCGTCACAGGTGGCGCAGGCGGATACGCCGCGGCCCAGATAGGCCTGTTCCGACGGCAGGCCGAGGTACCTGGCCGATGCGCCGGTTGCGATGATCAGCGCCTCGCAGCGGTATTCCCCGCTGTCCCCCACCAGCCGGAAAGGTCGGCTCCCGAGGTCTGCCCGGTTTATCGTGTCCTGCACAATCTCGGTATGGAATCGCTCGGCGTGCTCGCGCATGCGCTCCATCAACTGCGGGCCCTGTAGCCCACGCACGTCGCCCGGCCAGTTGTCCACGTCGGTGGTGGTGGTCATCTGTCCGCCCACTTCCAGACCGGTCACCAGCACCGGCTCGAGGTTGGCGCGTGCCGCGTAGATCGCCGCGGTATAACCTGCGGGACCCGAGCCGAGAATGAGCAGGCGACAGTGCCTCGGATCAGCCATGACCAGTTGAACTCCTAAACGATTGCCCGTCGCTCTTGCATCGGCCGATGCAAAAGACGACGCTCTCCGGCGGATGGACTTTTGCAACCACCTGTTAGAGACTTCGCCGCGTTGACCGTTCAGCGTCAGGACGACGCTTGAGTCCCGTTCGAAGAAACGACCCGGTGCGGCGACGTCCCAGCCGACGGGTCGAATATCCCGTCCCGAGCAGCAGATTCGGCTTCGCCGCGAGCCGACATCGTGCCGCACTTGCCACGGCCGAAACATGCGGTAACGGTGGGTATTTTTCAATAGCGGCGACGGGTAAGCGCTCTTGCGCAAGAGTCACTTGCCTCGGGTGCGAAAAGAGCCTCTCTAACGGCTGAGAGCCTGTCCCGCAGGGGCTTGATCCAGGGTCTGACCGAACCCGTTAGATTCTCTGGATTTTGACGGCTTATTCGTGAATAATTAATGCGTTAACGTCGACATTGGAGAATTAAGATTAATAACGCATCTCAGGCGTCGAGAGCGAAAGCGAAAGGTCCCGGCCGGATACGCGGACCACTTGCACGGGGCTCGCGCGAGGGAGCGCTGATCGTTTTCTCCGCGGTGGCGCTTTATTTCACCATTGCTTTGGGCAGCTACCACCCCGCGGATCCCGGCTGGTCTCACAGCGGCCACGTAGACCAGGTGCTCAACCAGGGCGGACGCGTGGGCGCGTGGATTGCGGACGTGTTTCTCTACCTGTTCGGCTACATGGCCTACCTGTTTCCGATCATGGTGGCGTACTCCGGCTGGTTGCTGTTCCGCGGCGCGGGTTCCGACGCTCGAGGCCCGGATCTCAACCATCTGGCGGTGCGCGCGGCGGGTTTCGTCCTCACCCTGGGTACCGGCTGCGGGCTGTCGACGCTTCATTTTCGCCAGGTCGGTGCGCTGCCTCTGGACGCCGGCGGAATCCTCGGCAACCTCGTCGGCAACAACCTGATTGAAGTGTTCAGCCCGTTGGGCGGCACATTGCTGCTGCTGGCCTTGTTTCTGGCCGGAATCACCCTGTTCGCCAATCTGTCCTGGATCCTGCTCATGGACAACCTCGGTCGCTACACCCTTCGACTGTTCAAGTGGGTGATGCGGGGCTACGAGGCCCTCGTCCAGCGATATCGCGAACGCCAGCTGAAGAAGATCAGGGAAGCCAGCGCCAGCACCGCGCGCCGGGTGGAAGTCGAGCGAAAACCTCCGCCGCGGATCGAATCGCCCATCCCCGCAGTCGCCCCCAGCTTGCGCGCCGAGCGCGAACGACAGGCGCCCCTGTTCGAGCCCAGTGCCGATACCGCGCCCCTGCCCGAACTCTCCCTCCTGGATTCGCCGCCGCCGATGCGAAGAACGGTCTCCGCAGCGGCGCTCGAGGCCATGTCGCGGCAGGTAGAGCTGAAGCTGGCCGACTTCGACATCGAGGTCAACGTAGTGGCGGTGCATCCCGGTCCCGTCGTCACCCGATTCGAGCTGGAGCTCGCACCGGGACTGAAGGTGAGCAAGGTGAGCAACCTGGCAAAGGACCTGGCGCGCTCGCTATCCACCGTCAGCGTGCGCATCGTCGAGGTGATTCCGGGCAAATCCGTGATCGGCCTCGAAATCCCCAACGAGGAACGCGAGCTCGTCTGCTTGAGCGAGATCCTGAAATCCGCCGATTACGATTCGGAGCTGTCTCCACTGACCCTTGCGCTGGGCAAGGACATCGGTGGCAATCCGGTGGTCGTCGATCTGTCCCGAATGCCGCATCTGCTGGTGGCCGGCACCACCGGCGCGGGCAAGTCCGTGGCCATCAACGCCATGGTGCTGAGCATGCTCTACAAGGCGACGCCAGCGGACGTGCGCATGATCATGATTGATCCCAAGATGCTGGAGCTCTCCGTCTACGAGGGTATCCCCCATCTGCTCGCTCCCGTGGTAACCGACATGAAGCAGGCCTCGAACGCGCTGCGGTGGTGCGTTGCCGAGATGGAGCGCCGTTATCAGGTGATGTCGACTCTGGGGGTGCGCAACATCGGCGGCTACAACCGTCGAATCAAGGAGGCCAAGGCCTCCGGCCGGCCGCTCAGGGATCCGTTTTTCCAAGCCTTGGAAGGAAACATCGAAGAAGCCCCGGAGCTGGAGAAGCTGCCCCTGATCGTAGTCTTCGTCGACGAGCTCGCTGATCTGATGATGGTCACCAGCAAGAAGGTGGAAGAGCTCATAGCGCGGCTGGCGCAGAAAGCGCGGGCCGCCGGCATACACCTCATCCTGGCCACTCAGCGCCCGTCGGTGGACGTGATCACCGGTCTGATCAAGGCCAACATCCCGTGCCGGATTGCGTTCCAGGTGTCTTCCAAGGTGGACTCACGCACGATTCTCGATCAAATGGGCGCCGAGAGTCTCCTCGGC
>DATIPL010000375.1:0-2631 GCA_035471965.1 Gammaproteobacteria bacterium | reverse complement strand
CTGCTGCTGCGCGCACTGGTCGCGCGCTTCTGGGAGAAACCCTATGCCGAGCGTCCGGTGCGCTGGGGCACCGCGCTCCACGATCGATTCATGCTGCCGCATTTCGTGTGGGAAGATTTCGAGAGCGTCATCGACGATCTCAGGCGCGCGGGGTACGGATTGAAGCTCGAGTGGTTCGCGCCGTTTCGCGAGTTCAGGTTCCCCCACTACGGCACCATCCACGTCGGCGGAATCGATCTCTCGCTCCACTGGGCGATCGAGCCGTGGCACGTTCTGGCGGAAGAGATCGGATCCCAGGGCACCTCGCGTTTCGTCGACTCCTCGGTAGAGCGGCTTCAGGTCTCGGCGCGGCATCTCGCGCCCGGTCGTCACGCAATCCTGTGCAACGGACGACGGGTTCCGCTGATTTCAACCGGCGTGGCGGGCGAGTACGTCGGCGGGGTCCGGTACAAGGCGTGGCGGCCGCCGTCGGGTCTGCATCCGACCATCGAGACGCAGGCGCCGCTGACTTTCGACGTGGTGGACCTTCCCAACCGCCGCTCAATCGGCGGCTGCACCTATCACGTCTCGCATCCCGGCGGGCGCAATTTCGAAACCTTTCCCGTCAACGCCAACGAAGCGGAAGCGCGGCGGTTCGCGCGCTTCTGGGCGCACGGGCACACCCCGCGGGAGATTGAGCTGCCGCCGGAAGAGCGTAACCGCGACTACCCCTGTACCCTCGATCTGCGACACGGCGCAGAATAGCCCGGCGCTGGACTTCTGATGGAGCTCGGAGCATGACGATACGCTGGCGGGACTACAAGGTCGAAGGAATCTACGACGAAGTCATGAAGGGCGCCGGCCGTCCGCGCGACCACGCGCGTCAGTTGACCCGCTATCTCGCCTCGCTGGACGAAGACGAGCTGTTTTCCATCCAGGCGGCGGCGGAGCTTTCAATCAAGGAGATGGGGATCACGTTTACCGTCTACAGTCAGGAGGAAGGGTCGATAGACAGGTCCTGGCCGCTGGACGTGATTCCGCGGGTGCTGGCGGCGGACGAGTGGCGCCGAATCGAGGCCGGCCTGAAGCAGCGGGTTCAGGCGCTGAATCGCTTCATCGACGACATCTATCACCATCAGAAAATCGTCAAGGACGGCACCTTTCCCCGCGAGGTGCTGGCCAAGTCGGTCAATTTCAGGAAGGAATGCGTCGGCGTCGATCCCCCGCAGGGGGTATGGGCGCACATCTGCGGCTCGGACCTGGTGCGCGACAGCGACGGTACGGTTTACGTGCTCGAAGACAACCTGCGTGTTCCTTCGGGTGTGTCCTACATGCTCGAGAACCGGCAGGTGGTCAAGCGCGTATTTCCGGAGCTGTTCGAAAACGGCGGTATTCTTCCGGTAGACGACTATCCATCACAGCTTTTCGACTGTCTCGCTGCGCTGTCGCCGCGCCGATCCGGCGTACCGGAGGTGGTCGTGCTGACGCCGGGGATCTACAACTCCGCTTACTTCGAGCATTCCTATCTCGCACAGCAGATGGGCTGCGAGCTGGTGGAGGGCGGCGACCTTCAGGTGAGCGAGGACAACGTCGTTTACATGCGCACCATCGAAGGGCTGTCGCGGGTCGACGTCATTTATCGGCGCATAGACGATCTGTTCCTCGATCCGGAGGTATTCAGGAAGGACTCGATGCTGGGCGTCCCCGGGCTGGTGCGCGCGTGGAAGGCCGGCAACGTGGCGCTCGCCAATGCGCCCGGCGCGGGCGTGGCCGACGACAAGGTGGTCTACTCGTACGTGCCGGACATCATTCGATATTACCTGGACGAGGACCCCATACTGCCCAACGTGCCCACCCATCTCTGTATCGACGAAAAGTCACGCAAACATGTGCTCGAGAACCTGGCCAAAATGGTGGTGAAGCCCGCGAACGAGTCCGGCGGTTACGGCATGCTGGTCGGCCCCGTGTCGACCAGGAAAGAGCGCGACGCCATGGCGCGCCGGATCAATAAGGATCCGCGAAACTTCATCGCCCAGCCGGTGATAACGCTTTCCACCGTGCCGTCCATCGTCGGAAAGCACGTGGAGCCGCGCCACGTTGATCTGCGTCCCTTCATACTCTCCAGCGATCAGATGCACGTCACCATGGGCGGCCTCACCCGGGTGGCGATGCGCAAGGGATCCCTGGTGGTCAACTCCTCCCAGGGAGGCGGCAGTAAGGACACCTGGATCGTCGAGGGAGGGGGCGCCTGATGCTTTCCCGAGTAGCGGAAAACCTGTACTGGCTCGGACGTTACATGGAGCGCGCGGAAAATACCGGACGAATCGTGAACGTCAACGGCAACCTGCTGCTGGACCTGCCAAAAGGCATCGCGACCGGCTGGCAGCCCCTGATCGAAATCACCGGCGGCATAGAGACGTACCGCAAGACCTATAACGATTTCGAAGAACGAAACGTGGTGCGCTTCCTGCTCGGCGACAGCCAGAATCCGGGATCGATCATTTCCAGCCTGTCCATGGCCAGGGAGAACGCGCGCACTATACGCGACGTCATCCCCCGGGAAACCTGGGAGCTGATCAACGAGCTGTATATCTATGCCCGCGACAACCTGCAGTCGGGGTTATCCAAGCGCGGGCGCTACGATTACCTGAA
>DATIPL010000374.1:0-4514 GCA_035471965.1 Gammaproteobacteria bacterium | reverse complement strand
TTGGCCTCCTTGCTGGCTGCGATGTTGTTCTCAGCCCGGCGGATGAAGCGGGTCAGGAACCAGGCAATGCAGGCAATCACGCCCACGTCGCGGATCGGCCATACCGCCTCGAAAATCGCTGCGGGCTTGGCGTCCTGGATGACCTTCACCGCAAAGGCGAGCCCGACGATCCAGATGAGCACCGTGAGCGGCCGGTCGATGGAGCCTACCAGCGCATCGTCCCAGGGATTGGCGGTTGTTTGAACTCACGCGCCTACGCGGTTGACGATGCGCTTCTGAATGAAATTCACCACCAGAGTGAGAAAGACGATGATGAACACTTCCGCGACCCAGGTCTCCAGACCCAGGGACGTAAGCATAGAACTGATGAACTGTGTTGCGCTTTCCATGGTGAGTATCCTTACGGTTTTGGACGAAGTTCTGGTTCGATCGAGGAGAACCAATTATTATGCCAACGCGAGTTGGCAAATTAAAAAAACCCGTCAAGGAATCGCGACAGCCGCGCTTGATATTCCGGCCACGCGGCGCGCGGCGCTCTCACAAGATCATGTCTCGACCGCTCGAAACCCTGCGCGTGCTCGACCTCACCCGGGCGTTGTCCGGTCCGTTCTGCACCATGATTCTCGGCGACCTCGGCGCCGACGTGATCAAGGTCGAGCCGACGCCCGACGGGGAGATGATCCGCGCCTGGGGGCCCTTCCACGGCGGTATCAGCGTGTTCTACCTCAGTGTGAATCGAAACAAGCGCAGCCTCGCCATCGATTTTCGCAATCCCAGGGGACTCGCACTGCTGCAGCGCATTGCCCGCGACTCGGACGTGCTGGTGGAGAACTTCAAGCCCGGCACCGCGGACAAGCTCGGAATCGGCTACGACACGCTCAAGTCGGAGAACCCGCGGCTCATCTACGCTTCCATCACCGGATTTGGCAGTGACGGGCCCTACGGCAGCTGGCCGGGATTCGATCAGATCGCGCAGGGAATGTCGGGGCTCATGAGCATCACCGGCCCCCGCGACGGCGAGGCGACGCGGGTGGGCGTGCCCATCGGCGATCTGGTTGCCGGCATGTGGCTTGCCATCGGCATCAACGCGGCGGTGGTTCAGCGCCATCAGACCGGCGCAGGCCAGCGCGTGGACACCTCACTGCTGGCGGGTCTCGTCGGCATGCTTTGCGTTCAGGGCCAGAGGTTCTTGAGCATCGAGGACGTTCCGCAGCGCGCCGGCAACGATCATCCGGTCATTTTCCCTTACGGCACCTTTACCGCCGCCGACGGCATGCTCAATCTCGGCGCCGCCACGCCGGGCATGTGGGTCAAGCTGTGCGAGCTGCTCGGCCTCGAGGAGCTGAGAGATCATCCGGACTACGCCGATAACACCGCCCGTGCCGCGAACCGCGACGCCCTCAGACGAATAATGAACGAGCGGCTTTCCACCCGAAGCGCGATCGAATGGACAAGAACCTTCATCGAGGCGGGTGTGCCGGCGGGCCCGGTGTACACCCTGGATCAGGTGTTCGATGATCCCCAGGTGAAACACCTGGGGCTCGCCGAGGAAGTCGATCACCCGGCGATTGGCGCCCTTCGTCAGCTTTCCAACCCTTTGCGCATGGAAAATATCGGAGTCAAAACGGTGAAGAGCCACCCGCCGCTGCTCGGAGAGCACAGTCAGGCCGTGCTGCGCGACTTCAACATCGGCGATGACGAAATTGCCGCGCTGATCAAGGACGGGGTGATCACGGTAAGCGACGCCGGGACGGAGTCCGCATGAGCGCGCCGGAGGTGGCCTACGTCGCCGTCGCGGTAAGCGATGTCGCCGCCGCTTCCCAGGTTTTCTCCGAGGCCTTCGGCCTGGGGCATCGAGTCGGTTCCCTGAGCGACGGCACGGGGGTGCCGATATTCACCGTTGGCAGGACCGCCATCGCGGTATTCGAGGCGGGTCATCCCTTTATCGGCTCGGATTCGAAACCCGGGGTGCACCACGTTGCGATTGCTGCGCCGGACCCGTCCGCGTATGCGAAGGTTGTGGATGTCCCCGCCGTGGACGGCACCTTATCGGATGGAATCGACGGCGTGCCTCAGATCGAGCTCGAAGCCGATGCGACCTGTGGCGTGCGCCTGCGCGTATGCCGGCCGCTGAGCCTTGCGGCGGGCGATGGCCGGCACGTCGAGCGTATCGACCATCTGGGCGTGGCGGCGTCGGACAACGCCAGGGCCGCCGCAGTGTTCAGCGCCAAGCTGGGTTGTCCGGTGGAGAGCACCCAGACCGACATGGAAGTGCAGATGGCGGTGGAGTCTTTCACCTCCGACAAGTACGGCGTGGTGTATCACAACCGTCCGCCGCAGCCGGTGGGAGGACTGCGGGTGAGCTTTCTCACCGCCGGCGATTTCGAGCTCGAGTTCCTTCAGCCCTTCGATCCCGTTCCGGAGAAAGCCGATCCATCCGGTCCCGCGCCCAACCAGCCGGGAAACACCCGCGGTGACCGCGGCGCCATCGGCCGCTTCATCCATCGCCGCGGCCCCGGATTGCATCATATCGCCTTGAAAACTCCGCACATCGATCGGTTGCTGCCGGAGCTTGCGCAAAAAGGGCTGCGCATGATCGATTTGAAAGGTCGTCCGGGTTCGCGCCGGGCGCTCATCGGTTTCGTTCATCCGGCCTCGCTGGGCGGCCTGTTGCTCCACTTCGTCGAGCGCGATGAGCTCTGAAGTTCTCGCCAGCGAACGCCGCGGTGCGGCGCAGGTGATCACCATTACCCGCGAGCACGCCGGAAACTCAATCAGCCGCGAGGTGACCGAGGCCTTTGAGCAGGCCATCGCGCCTTTGGAGAATGATGCCACGCTGCGCGCGGTTATCGTGACCGGTTCGGGTGATCGCTTCTTCTGCTCGGGCGGCGATATCAAGCAGTATCGCGATCTGAAAACCCGCGATCAGCTCAATAAAGCGTTCGCGCGACCGCGCAAGCTTCTCGACCATCTGGAATCGCTTCCGGTGCCGGTGATTGCCGCCGTAAACGGCTATGCGCTGGGCGGCGGCGCCGAGCTGATGCTCGCCTGCGACATTCGCCTGGCGTCGCCCGAGGCCAGGATCGGATTTCCCTACGTCAAGCTGAGTCTCATTCCGGGCTGGCACGGTATCGAACGCCTGGCGCAAAGCTGCGGTTACGGCGTCGCCATGCACCTGCTGACGAGCGGCGAGCCGGTGTCGGCAACCGAAGCAAAGCGTCTTGGACTGATCAACGAAGTGGTGACGGAAGGCCGCGTGCTGGACGCTGCCCTCGCTTTCGCTGCGCGCCTCGAGACCGCGGCGCCGCTGTCCCTGGCCGCCACCAAACGGGTGTTGCGGAGCACGTTCTCGGTTTCCCGCGATGCAGCGCGACAGTTTGCGGAGGAAACTTTCGCCGATCTGTGGATGAGCAAGGATCATCGCGAAGCGGAGGCGGCCTTCGCCGAGAAGCGAACGCCGAAGTTCAGGGGAAAGTGACTGCAGGCGCCGGTCGATGGGAAACCGTCACGGGGGGATGTCGAAGATTGGGGATCGAAGACCGAAGACCGAAGACCGAAGACCGAATATCGAATATCGAATAGCGAATAGCGAAGATCGGATATCGGGTATCGGGTATCGGGTATCGGAATAGGAAATCGAAAAGAGATTTGGAGTTGCTTGCCGGCGCGGCGTGTTGCGCCGGAATGTTCCCGGGATGCGGCGCGCACGTCCTCACCGGTGTCCGGCCGATGGCTTGCAAAATCCGTCAGCAGGCTCGCTCCTGCGAAAGGCCCTATGTCCAATGGGAACGGAGGCACCCGAAGCATCGCAGGAGCGGCCGTGACCGCGAACGCCCCGATATTCATCCGACTCCCTCTCGGCCGGACTCGATACACGTTCCCACTGACTACACTATTGGGTGACGTTGGCCGCTGCCGTCGCGGCGAAAGCCAAGAGGATGCTGCTATGAAACCTAATCCGTTCTGCCTCGCGCTGGCGCTCGCCGCCGGGCTGAGCCTGAGCGCCTGCTCGAGCGAAGACAACGAAGTTCAAGAGCACGTCTGGAAGGACCAGGTCGAGGCCATCGACAAGGCCCGAGAAGTCGAGAACGTGATCATGGATGCCGCCACGGCGCAGAAGAAAGCCTCAGAAGACGCCTCCTACTGAGGCGGTGACGCGTCACGCATCGGGCCTTACCCGGAAAAAAGAACCGCCCGGCTTGCGGGCGGTGAATACGGAAGAGAGGTAGGGAGAAGCCGCTTTGACGCTAACTCCGCTGCCCAGCGGCGGGGGCAGCCAAAAGGGGCCGCAGTCCGGCGGCCCTCAGGGGGAACTGTTACGCGCCGATGTCGCGGCGGGTGGCCGGGTCCAGTGCCTGCAGCGAGCCGTCCGCCCGGGGGCTCAAGGCATAACGAAGCGGCGCCTCGAAGGTGCCCCGGAGGGTCTCCCGCGCCTCGCGGAGAAGGTTCCTCACCGGCCCGGAGGGACGCGCCGCGCTTCTCAGATGCACCCCTCGGGTGTCGAGAAAGCCTCG
>DATIPL010000373.1:0-7410 GCA_035471965.1 Gammaproteobacteria bacterium | reverse complement strand
ACCCCGGGAACCTCGGGATAGCAGTCGAGGCCGAGATAGGCGTTCATCAAATCCTCGCGCAGCGCGGCGTCCTCGATACCGTAGGCATCCAGGGCGAAGTCCAGTCCGTCACCGGTGACGCGCCAGAAATCCACGTAGCGGTCCATCAGGCTCCTGAGCCAGGTGTATTCGAGCTGCTTGGTGCGCCAGGTCGCGGAGACCGCGTCGGCCCTGTTTCCCAGCCGCTCTCGATGCTTGCCCACTGCGGAGTGCACGTCGAAAAGAGTGCCGTAGGCATCGAACACGCAGCAATTGATTCCGTGGAATTTGATTTCAGTGGCCATTGTGTTTCCCTTCAGAGGTTCTTGTTTGAGGCCAGAAGACAGTGGATGGTAAATGGTGGGGATTGATGGGTAGAGAGCCAAGGGGCTTATGTCTGCCGCCCCACCTGCGATCCACCATCTGCCCTATTCCCGACATTCGATATTCGCCATTCGAACTACGCGGATCAAAGATTCGCCTTTATCTTCTCCGCCAGCTTTCCGATGGCGTCCATATCCCCCGGCCTCAAACCCCAGTTCAATTTCAAATCGTCGCCGTCGCGTCTAGGAAGTACGTGCATGTGGAAATGAAACACCGATTGTCCGGCGGCCGGACCATTGCACTGAACCAGGTTGATGCCGCCCGGTGAAACGGTTTTTTCCACCGCCGCAGCGATCTTTTTTGCCGTAATAACCGTGCTGGATATGGACTCGTCGGTGACGGCGTGGACGTCTTCGGCATGGTCTTTGGGTACGACCAGGGCGTGACCGTCGTTGGCGGGGTTGATATCCATGAATGCGAAAGTGGCGTCGTCCTCGTACAATTTGAAAGAGGGGATCTCTCCGGCAATGATCCTGCAAAAAATGCAGTCTTGACTCGCGCTCATGGATGCCTCCCGTGAACAGTCTTACTTGTCATGGACCCCTGCTTGTCGCGGACAAAACCCGCAACTGTTTTGCACCTCAGAAGTTTTGCCGCGCAGCGGATCCGGATTGGGAGTCCCTCGTTCGGTCCGAAGCGATCGGAAACTCGTACGCCACGGTCCCCGTCACCCGTCCGGCAGGACTATACCTTCGTTCCACAAATTTAACCTGATCCGTATTATCCAGGGTCACTACGGTGGATGATCGGGTGCCGTAATTTTCGCTGTTGATGAAAATCGGCGACAGCACGCGCTCGAGATCGGGTCCGACGCCGGTATCGGGGAGCTCTTCTTCCAGCGCGGCCGTGCGATCCGCCAGTAGGTCGAGCAGACCGTTCTCATCCAGAGCCTTGCCGGCAAGGATCGATTCGAAACCGGCCTTTCCCCGGGCGACTTTCGGCCATGAAGTGTCCAACAGATGGTTGCTCAGGGCGTAAACGCCCGGCGAAAGCTCGCGTGGACCATCTGCCCGGTTGGAGTACCAGCAAAGTGCGGTGTCGTCGCGAACCAGCAGATTGAAGCCATTGTAATCGGAGCCATGAGCGCATACGCGTTTCAAATAGTCTATCGGGACGTCTTCTCGCAGCAGAAAATCCGTCACCAGCCGCCCGCGGGAAGGCGCGCCCACGACTGTTTTGCCGGGCTCTCGATAATTGGTGACTGCCGCGAATCGCCCGCTCCGGGAAATGCCGAGCCAGGTGCCGCCTCCTTCCAGATCCCGTCCCGCCAGCAGCTCCGGGTGCTCCACCCAGAAATCGGCGGCTGTCGTGGGACGGCGGTAAAACTCGTCACGATTCGCGGCAACCACCAGCGGATAGCGGGGATGATGCTTGTAGGCGACGAAGATCAGGCACATGAGAGAGAGATTTGCAATGAGTGATCAGTCATCAGCAGGCAGCGCTGTCGACGAGGCCAAGTCAGGTTGGATTCGATAGGGTAACTCAGCCCGGACCCACTGATCACGAATCACTATTGACCAATCACTTCCCGCTACATGTTCCTCCGGTACTTGCCGCCGACCTCGAAAAGAGCGTCGGTGATTTGCCCCAGCGAGCAGCAACGCACCGCGTCCATCAGCACCTTGAAGGCATTCTCGTTCTTGATCGCAGCTTGCTTGAGGCGCTCGATAGCCTCGGGCGACTCGCCGGCGTGGGCTTTTTGAAACTCTCGAAGCCGCCTGAGCTGGCTCTGTTTTTCCTCTTCAGTTGAGCGGGCGAGCTCGAGGTGCACCTCGCCCTCGGGCGGGTGCGGGTTGAGGAAGGCGTTGACCCCGATAATGGGCAGCGAGCCGTCGTGTTTCCTGGTCTCGTAGTAGATGGATTCGTCCTGGATCTTGCCGCGCTGATAGCCCGTCTCCATCGCTCCCAGCACACCGCCCCGTTCGGAGATGCGCTCGAATTCCTTGAGCACCGCCTCCTCAACCAGGTCGGTGAGTTCCTCGATGATGAATGCGCCCTGGTTCGGATTCTCGTTCCTGGCCAGCCCCCACTCCCGATTGATGATCATCTGGATCGCGAGCGCGCGGCGTACCGAAGACTCCGTGGGCGTAGTGATCGCCTCATCGTAGGCGTTGGTGTGCAGGCTGTTGCAGTTGTCGTAAGTCGCGATGAGCGCCTGCAGCGTGGTGCGGATGTCGTTGAAATCGATCTCCTGGGCGTGAAGGGAGCGGCCGGAAGTCTGGATGTGGTATTTGAGCTTCTGGCTGCGCTCGTTGGCGCCGTACTTGAAACGCATGGCCGTCGCCCAGATGCGGCGCGCCACCCGCCCCATAACCGAGTATTCCGGATCCATTCCGTTGGAAAAGAAGAAGGAGAAGTTGGGCGCAAAATCGTTGATGTCCATCCCGCGCGCCAGGTAGGCCTCCACGTAAGTGAAGCCGTTGGAGAGCGTCAGCGCCAGCTGGGTGATTGGGTTCGCCCCGGGTTCGGCGATGTGATAGCCGGAGATGGAAACCGAGTAGAAGTTGCGCACCCGGTTCTTGACGAAGTATGCCTGAATGTCCCCCATCATTCGCAGACTGAAATCGGTGGAGAAGATACAGGTGTTCTGGCCCTGGTCCTCCTTCAGAATGTCCGCCTGCACCGTGCCGCGGACGTTTTCCAGGGTCCACGCCCGGATCTTTTCCACCTCCTCGTCGGTGGGAGGGCGTCCGTTCTCCTGCTCGAACTTCGCCATCTGCTGATCGATGGCGGCATTCAGAAACATCGCCAGGATTGTCGGCGCGGGCCCGTTGATGGTCATCGATACCGAAGTCTTCGGGTCGCACAGGTCGAAGCCGTCGTAGAGCACTTTCATGTCGTCCAGGGTGGCGATGGAAACACCGGAATTGCCGACCTTTCCGTAGATATCCGGGCGCTCGTCGGGATCGAAACCGTAGAGCGTGACCGAGTCGAAGGCGGTGGACAGGCGCTTGGCTTCGGAGTCCTTGGACAGGTATTTGAAGCGCCTGTTGGTGCGGAACGCATCGCCCTCGCCGGCGAACATCCGCGACGGTTCCTCGCCTTCGCGTTTGAAGGCGAATACGCCCGCGGTGTAGGGGAAGCTGCCGGGCAGGTTTTCCTTCAGTAGAAATTTCAGTATCTCCCCGTCGTCTTCGAACTGCGGCAGGGCCACCTTCGGAATCGACGAGCCGGACAGCGTGGTATGGCGCAGCCGGGTGCGCAGCTCGCGGTCGCGGATCTTCACCACGTACTCTTCGCCGGAGTAGCTCTGCTTGACCTTGGGCCAGATCTCCAGCAGTTTTTTCGCACGAGGATCCATTGCGGCATCGCGATCGGCCTCGAGAGCGTCGAGCTTGTCCGTCGACTCTCCGGATTCCTCGAGCATTCGCCTGGCCGCGCGAAGCTGCTGACGCTCGCGGGCGAGCTTCGCCTGCTCGGCAATGGTCTCATGGTAGGCGCGAACCGTCTCGGCCACTTCGGCCAGATAGCGCACCCGCGTCGCGGGGACCACGGCCGTGCTCTCTGAGGAGAAGGCAACATCCGCTCGCGGCAGCGCTCCGCCTTTGAATTCGGCGAAGCCTTTTTCCGCGAGCGCATTCACCAGACCCTGGTAGAGCGCCGTGACGCCGTCGTCGTTGAAGCGCGAGGCGATGGTGCCGTATACGGGCATGTCTTCCACGGAGTGCTTGAAGGCGTTGCGGTTGCGCTGCACCTGCTTGCGCACGTCGCGCAACGCGTCACGTCCCCCTTTGCGGTCGAACTTGTTGACCGCGACGACATCGGCGAAATCGAGCATGTCGATTTTTTCCAGCTGACTCTGGGCGCCGAAGTCGGGCGTCATCACGTACATGGCGACATCCACGTGGGGCACGATGCCGGCATCCCCCTGACCGATTCCGGAGGTTTCGACAATGATCAGATCGAAGCCCGCCACGCGCGCCGCGGCGATGGCTTCGGGAAGCGTCTCAGGGATCTCGTGCCCCGAGGCGCGGGTGGCGAGCGAGCGCATGTAGATATTGGGATGATCGATGGCGTTCATGCGAATGCGGTCGCCGAGCAGCGCGCCACCGGTCTTACGCCGGGAAGGATCCACCGCGATGAGGGCGATTCGCAACCGGTCCCCGTGATCGATTCGAAACCGCCTGACGATCTCGTCGGTGAGTGAGGACTTACCCGCACCGCCGGTGCCGGTGATGCCAACGACCGGTATGCCGGCTTTTTCCGCCGCCCGCGACAGCAGGCGCTCGCGGGTACGTTCGTCCAGAGTCTTGCCTTCGATTCCAGTGATGAGCCTCGCCAGCGAGCGGAAATCCCCCTTCTCTACGGCGTCGAAGCCCTTCGGCAACGACTGGGTGAGATCCGCATCGGCCAGACCCAGCATGTCCTCGATCATGCCGGTGAGCCCGAGCTTCTGGCCGTCCTCCGGTGAATAGATACGGGTCACGCCGTAGTCGTGCAGCTCACGGGCCTCGGACGGGACGATGACGCCGCCCCCGCCGCCGAAAACGCGGACGTTTTCGCCGCCACGTTCGCGCAGCATGTCGACCATGTACTTGAAGTACTCGACGTGACCACCCTGATACGAACTCACTGCGATGGCGTGCGCGTCCTCCTGGAGCGCCGCGGTGACCACTTCCTCTACGGATCGGTTGTGGCCGAGATGGACCACTTCTGCCCCGTGGCTCTGGAGGATGCGGCGCATGATGTTGATGGAGGCGTCGTGGCCGTCGAAAAGGCTCGCCGCGGTGACGAATCGCAGCCGGTTTTTGGGCGCCGGCGCCTGCCGGGCGCCGATGTTGGTGGCAGCAGCGGGCGTAGCCATAGGGGACTCCTCGCTCGGGGTTTGAGGAAAACGCCTGACCCGGAAATGTACTTGACGTTTACGTAAACGTCAAGTACGCTCCTCAATTATTGTCGCGTCGTGGCGAGTGACGGCTTAAGTCTAACGCTAACGTGAGCCCTGTTTAGGTCCGGGGCCGAGGATCAGACGCTTCCCTGGAGCACGACTCGGATGAGTGAAACCTTTTCCATCGGTGATCTTTCGCGCGAGTTCGAAGTCACGACCCGCAGCATTCGCCACTACGAAGATCTGGGGCTGCTGGCCCCGTCCCGTTCCGGCCAGAATCGCATTTACAGCGCCCGGGACAGGGTTCATCTGAAGCTGATTCTTCGCGGCCGCAGGCTGGGTTTTTCGCTAAAGGAGATCGGTGAGCTGCTGGAGCTCTACGACGCGCCCAACGGAGAGGCGAGCCAGCTCAAGCGGTTCATCGGCAAGATGCGCCAGCGTCGTCAAACGCTGCTGGAACAACGCCAGGACATCGATCGGGTGCTTGAAGAGCTCGACGACCTCGAGAAACGCTGCGCTCGGATCCTCGAGACCCGGAGGGACGAGAACGCCGCCTGATGGACGCAGCGAGCAAATCGTCTCCCGTGCTGACACCCGCGGACCCGGACTTCGCCGCCCGGGTGCGGAGGAGCTTCGAGCGCCAGGGCATCATGGCACATATCGGCGCCGAGCTGTCATCCGTCGAGCCCGGCCGGGTGCAGATCCGGCTGCCCTACAGCGATTCCTTGAGTCAGCAGCACGGATTTTTCCATGGCGGCATCACCACGACCATCGCCGACTCCGCCTGCGGCTATTCGGGGTTTACTCTCATGCCGGTGGATGCGAGCGTGCTCACCATCGAGTACAAAGTGAATTTTCTCGCTCCCGCCGACGGCGCGCTTCTCGTGGCGACCGGCCGGGTGGTCAAGCCCGGACGCTCAATCATCGTTTGTCATGCGGACGTGGTGGTTTTCAACGACGAGCATGAACGGCTCTGCGCCACCATGACCGAAACCATGATGGTGATGCGGGGATTGGGGGAGAGAGAATGAGCGAAACGAAAATCGAAGTTCGAATGTCCAATATCGGGATCTACAGCGCCGGCGCCGGAACGCTCGACGGAAATCGGAACGATGATAGATCTCTCGGCTCTTATCCGATATTCGAACTTCGATCTTCGATGTTCGGAGCCTTGCGATCATGATCCCCAACCAGCTTCCCTCCCTCGACTTCCACCTCGGTGATGCGGCGGACATGCTGCGCGACACAGTCATGCGCTTTGCCTCCGACGAAATCGCGCCGCGGGCCGAAAACATCGACCGGAACAACGAGTTTCCCGGCGATCTCTGGCGCAAGATGGGCGACCTCGGCATTCTCGGAGTCACGGTGGAGGAGGAGTACGGTGGCGCCGGCATGGGCTACGTGGAGCACGTGGTGGCCATGGAGGAAGTGAGCCGCGCCTCGGCGTCGGTAGGACTCTCCTACGGCGCCCACTCGAACTTGTGCGTCAACCAGATTCGCCGCAACGGCAGTGAAGATCAGAAACGGCGCTATCTGCCCAAGCTGATTTCCGGCGAGCATGTCGGCGCGCTCGCCATGAGCGAGCCCGGCGCAGGCTCCGACGTGGTCAACATGCGGCTCCGTGCCGACAAGAAGGGTGAGCGCTACGTGCTGAACGGCACCAAGATGTGGATCACCAACGGGCCCGATGCGAACACTCTGGTCGTCTATGCCAAGACCGATCCTGGCGCGGGACCACGCGGGATCACCGCATTCCTGATTGAGAAGGGCTTCAAGGGCTTTTCCACGGCGCAAAAGCTCGACAAGCTCGGCATGCGCGGATCCAACACCTGCGAGCTCGTATTCGAGGACTGCGAGGTGCCGGAAGAGAACGTGCTTGGAGGTGAAGGCCGGGGCGTCAGCGTGCTCATGAGCGGGCTCGACTACGAACGCGTGGTGCTTTCCGGGGGGCCGCTCGGGATCATGAAGAACTGCATGGACATCGTCCTGCCATACGTCCACGAAAGAATACAGTTTGATCGGCCTATAGGCGAGTTTCAGCTGATGCAGGGCAAGCTCGCCGACATGTACACCACCTTGAACGCGTCCTGCGCCTACGTCTATGCGGTTGCCAGGTCCTGCGATCGCGGCGAGACCACCCGAAAGGACGCTGCCGGCGCGATTCTTTACGCAGCGGAAAG
>DATIPL010000372.1:0-6251 GCA_035471965.1 Gammaproteobacteria bacterium | reverse complement strand
GTTCCTCCCCCTGCCAAAATTCCGTCTCTGCAGCAAGGAATTCATCCTCCGCGGCCGACTCCGCGACCTTTTCGTGCCGCACCCGGTCGAGAAACAGGTTTCTCAGGATCCGGAACAGCCAGGCCCGATAGGCATGCTCGTCTCGGGGTGTGTTCCTGGCCGTGATCGCGCGCAGCGCACATTCCTGGACCAGGTCTTCGGCCTGGTCACGATCGCGCGTCAGGCTGACGGCGTAGCCGTACAGCCTTTGCAGATACGGTTTAATCCTCTCGCGCTTTTTCATGCCCTCTATAAAAATAAGGAGTCGTAGCCCTTAAACCGAGACTAAACGGCGCCGGCTTCTCAAAGAAACCGAAGGCTTAGAGCACTGGACGTCCTGAGGCACCATAAGCGCGCCTCGAGATGCATGGAATGCATCGTTCCAAGGTAAAAGGAGTTACCGATGCCTCGGCCGAAACGATTCGACCTGCCCGGAATTCCGGAGCACGTGGTGCAGCGCGGAAACAATCGCCGGAACGTGCTCTTCAGGCCGGAGGACCGTCGCGCCTGTCTCGAGTGGCTCTCAAAGGGCGCGAAACGATACGGGCTCGAGGTGCACGCCTGTTGCCTGATGACCAGTCACGTCCACCTGCCCGTAAGGCCGGAGCGAAAGCTCGCCATTGCTCGGACGATCCGGCACCTGGAGTGGCATGACGCAGGCGACATCAATTGCACACACAGGCGAACCGGGACATTGTGGGAAGGCCGGTACGAGGCATCCGTTGTCGACAGTGAGCGTTATCTGCCGAGTGGATATCGATGTATCGAGCTTAACCCGGTGCGTGTCGGATTGGTGCCGCATCCCTGCGACTACGCGTGATCGAGCTATCCTGTGAATGCGGAAGGCGAGGGTGGCGATCGAGTCGTGCCCCGCATGCTCTATCCGGCCCTTGGAAATACACCTCAATTCCGCACGCGCCCTCACCGGGAGCTTTTCAAGGACAGACTGGATCCGAATTCCGGGACGTTGGTCCGCAAAGCGCTCGGCATAATCACGTTGTCGGTGGCGAGGACTTGCGTGCAAAGCTTGAGCGTCTGATCAGGCGGCGCATCAGCACATCGTGTCGTGGTCGCCCAGCCAAATCGGACGCGCAATCAGATGCAGTCGCGCGACGCGAGCCGCGGGAGAATTCAGACCGGATTTGAGGAACGCGAACCGTTTCAGGGGCGTAAGCTTCGCCTGAGCGCGCTGCCGAACCCGCGGTTGGCACGCGGGCGCGGGCCGATGATGCCGCTGCCGACGCCGCGACCGGAGGTCGAAAGATCGCGCGAGATGCCGGCGCCGCGCGAAACCCCGCGGCCGGCCTGGCTGCTGTCCGCAGAGAGTCTGCTTTGTATTCTCGCGGTAAATGACCGTCCGGCGCTGCGGCTGCGGTGGATCGGTTGTCTGGAACGCAGCGCACGGCTTGAATCGACCGAACCCCCTTGGATCCGACCGCGGCTCGAGCTGCGGGTCTCACCACTGCGGCGCCCCGGCGCCGCATGTCGACGTTGATTCACCGCACGACCCGCCTCGGACCGCCGGGATTGGATCTGCCCGCGGCTGATATTTCTATTGACCCGAACGGCGCCTTCCGGGCTGCGAATGCTGCGCGTGCGCGCTTCGGCTCTCCGCGAGCCGCGCGTTTCGTTGCCGCTGCTGAAGCCGCGTGCTCCGGCGCTGCTCCTTCCCGAGCGCGCGCTAGCGGAACGTGAGCCGGATCCCGCCCCGGAGGAGTTCGCGCTGCGAGCGCGGTCGACGTGCCCGCGCGTGAAGCCGTCCGATCGAGTCCGAGGGGCGATGCGCCGATCTCCGGTGCGACCTGTGTCGGATACGTGCCGACTGCTACCACTGATGCCGTCGCGTCCGGATCGAGCGGCGCGGAACCTGTCCGGGCTTCCGGCAAACGACCTTCGGCCGTGGGGGATTCCGGAGGCCCTGGAACGGCCGTGCTTCCGCTGCAGTGAATGGTGACGATAGGCGATTCCGCGGCGATGAATCGGTTCGTGCCGCCACTTGTGCCCGTGATGCTTCACGTACGTTCTCAGTTTGTGATGGGGTACGCGATGAAGGCGGTGAGGACGGTGAATCACGACGATATGACGGCGGTGCCAATCGAAAGTACTGAAGAAAAACCCCAGCGACACGTGGACGCCACTGCCGAAATAGAACCCCGAACCGAGAAAGAGTCCGGGCAGCGGGGCCCAGTAAACCGGCTGGTAAGCCGGCCACCACCAGGCGCCGTAGATCACGCTTGGATTGTAGTAAGGCACATAGACAATCCGCGGATGCACCGGCTCGACGACAATCACTTCGCGATCGCGAATGACGCGGATATTGCCCGGTGAATCGAGATTGCCGGCCTTGTAAGCCCGTTGACGCAATTCCTGGACCGTATCCATGACGTGCGCCTCCTGGTACAGGAAGGCGTCTCCAAGGCGCGTGGTCCAATCGAGATCCTGGTTCATGCGCTCTAGAACCTTCGGAAACGCGACCAGCGCCTTGATGCTCGCTTCCCAGTTCTTGTCGGCAACGGCCTCCACCGCACGCGAGCCTTCGAGGCCCGGGTTTTCCCGGGACCAGCGCGCCGCACTCACCACTTCGAGTGGATAGGTCGCGGCCGTGAGAATGTGGGAGAGCAGGGTGTCGGGATAGAGCGCTATCGGCGCCAGCATCTGATCGAGCTCGGCCTGGGTGAATCCCCTCTCGTCTTCCTGGGCGAATACCGCCGAAACGGCGACGAGCAGGGAGAACAGCGGGATGAAAATCATGCTCGCGAGCGTTCTCATGAGGTCACTCCTTCCCGCAAGACCAGTCGTAAAGGGGTCGACGGGCTCGGTTTACCGCCTCGATCCGGAAGCCGGCGCATGGCCGCGTTCGCTCATTCTGCAGTGCGATAATTATTTCGACCCAATGACAACCGGCCGGTTCCGGGAATATTCCCTGAATTCCGCCCGCGGCCGATTGCGCCCCCTCGGCCCAGCCGGGAGTCGACGCGATGGAATATGGGGCAGGGCTCCCTGCTCGATTTTCGCCCCGGAAGGCCCCACGGCAGAAGCCGGGATGGGTTCCAGGGCCGCGACCCTTTCTTAAGCTCAATGGCCGCGAACCCGTTTTCACTCCATCTTCCGGCTCGAATCGCGGCAGCTTACTGAGTACAGTTTCCGTGCCCGTCACAGTAAATGGGCACGCCGCTCAGCGGCACGATGACGGGCTTCCTGGACCTCTGAATGAAGCGCTCCGTACGCGTGCCCGGGTTCACGACGCCTCCCGTGGTGGCGATTTCGTTGGCATGCTGTGCGATGGCAGTACGCGGCTTGATCAATCTGTTCACGGCGAACGCCGCCTCGTCCGGTCCCATGGTGAAGATGTCGCCGATGTGCACGACGGCGAGGTTGACGTGGTAGAACCTGCTGATGAGCCGCATGTCGCCGAAAAAGCCCGAATCGCTGGTCCAGAAAACCGACAATCCGTTCGAGAAGCGGATGACGTAGCCGGATTCTGTGCCCGAATATCCGGTGAGACCAAAGGGAACAGCACCATTGACGAACGGGGCGGGGATGCCGTTGCTGTGCGGAACTGCGACCGTGGATACATGAACTCCGGTCGGGATTCCGTCGAGCTGGAGCTCGCGGCTGGCGCCGGGGCGCAGCGTGTCCGCGCATGGCGTGGTGCGGCTCACCTCGGTGAGGTTCGTGAGACCGCTCGCACCGCAGCCTCCTACTGCCGCGCCGAGCGCGGCGGAGGTTCTCTCCTGCAGCCAAAACACCGTTTCTCCACCGACGAGCATTGCGGAGTTCTTGCCGGCGGCGATTTCGGCGATGTTGGGTATCCCGGTGGGGGCAAGTGAAGTGCCGCCGGAGCCGTCGCAGCCGATATCAATCTCATCTCCGATGTGGTCACCGTGCACGTGGCCCAGCAATATCACGTGCACGTCCCCGAGCCGGGGATCGTCCGAACCGCTGACGGTGCGTCCGGGCTGGATCAGGATCCGAACCCCGGAGGGATCTTCGAAAATCATCGCCCGATCCAGGGCGCAGAATTCACCCTCGACGGCGCCCAGCGGCGTAATGATCACGTCCTCCGCGTGAGCCGCGCTCAGCCCGAGACCGACGAGCAGCGCCGCGCACCACGAAGCAGCGAATTGAGCCTTCATATTGATTCTCCCTTTTCAGCGGGTGGGCCCTGGCCGACCTCGACTTGTCAGCCGAACGGAGTCGACGATTCTCTCTTTCGGGCTGCCCGGCGTCATTTCGCAGCGCAGCAACAGGCACGAAAAGGCGAGTGGGAAGTCGATGGGTCAACTCATAAAGGGGTCGTCGCCCTTGAACTCAGTCTAATCCTCGAGGAATGAGTAAGAGGCGAGCGAATCCGCTAATTGTCCGCTGCCGCGACGTGATGGCAAGACCACGACGCGTTCGAGCAGAGTCATGCCGTCGAGATCGTGGATTTCCATAGGAAGCTTGAGTGTCTTACGAGCGTCGAATCCGCGCATCGTTTCGTCAACGCCCGCCGGAATCACAGCCACAATCATACCGACACGAGCGAACCGGGCAGCGAGGAAATCCAGACAGGGTTCGTGGCCCCTCCGATCGCTTTCCTGATTCTCCAGTGGTTACAGTTTTCGCCTGCGGTCGACTATCATCAAGGCATCATCAACGCGGACGGAATTTCATCATGAGCGGTCAAACTTCCATTCGGTGGACGGTGTCATCGGTTTTGCTCGGGGCCTCGCTTGCTCTGGCCGTGCCTCCACCCGTGTCGGCGGACCCGCCGCCCTGGGCGCCGGCGTGGGGCTATCGCGCCAAGGGAAAGTACAAGCATAAGCACAAGGGCAGAGTGCGCTACGAGCGTTACGACGAGACGGAGTATGTCCACCGCACGCGCGACTACGGCATTTATTACAACACCTGCGACCGGGAGACTATCGGCGCGCTGATCGGAGGGGCCGTCGGCGGACTTGCCGGCTCCCAGATCGGCAAAGGCGACGGCCGGGTGGCTGCCGCGGTCGCGGGAACGGTTATCGGCGTGATTGTCGGCAGGGAAATCGGGCGCAGCATGGATCAGATCGATCAGACCTGCACCGGACAGGTGCTGGAACGTGCGCAGACCCATCAGACCGTGACCTGGAGAAACCCTGACTCCCGGGCGACCTACAACGTGACGCCGACCAGCACTTTTGAATCTGATGGCCGCTACTGTCGCGAGTACGTGACCGAGGCTTTAATCAACGGTCGCCGGGAACGGGTCACGGGCACCGCATGCCGGGAATCGGACGGGACCTGGCGAAAGGTGAGTGGATAGAAAGGCGGCAAACGTCTGCCATCAATTGAAAATGTGTCGAAGCCGGGGTGCCGGCGTTCCGCCTGACAATCCGGCTTCGACTTCGATTCCCTCTTATGCTGCGCTGACAATATCTGCCCGAGCGCACGCGGAAGCAATTGCGCCCACGTGGCGGTGATCGGTGCCGCAGCAGCCGCCCAGGACGGTCAGACGGGGAAGCAGCGCGCGCAGCTCGCGATACTGGCCGCCCAGCTCTTCCGGGTCGCCGATGTCCAGCTCCGTGCTCTCGTCGAGCTCGGCATGACTCAGTCTTGAAGCGTTGGCGCGCAATCCCCGGATGCGCTCGCGCCAGGCGCCGCCATCGTCGAGGACGTGCTCGAAATGCGTCGGATGAGCGCAGTTGATCATATGGTAGGCGGCATAGCTGTCGGTCTCCTCATCGGTACGCTGTATGGCTTCCGCCAGCGTGGTTCCCGACGGCAGCCGCCCATCGGTTTCGACGGTGAAGGAAATCGCCACCGGAATGCCCGCGTCACGCGCCGCGCTGACGATCCCGATCGCCTCCTCCACGTAGTTCAGGGTGACGGCGCAGACCATGTCCACGTCGGTCTGCGCGAAGGTCTGGACCTGGGGCGCGTGATAATCGCGTGCATCCGCCGCGGTCATCTGCGCGTCGACGCGATAGCCGTCGCCGCGAGGTCCCAGATTGCCGCTGATGACGATTGGCGTCTCGGGTGTCTCGTGGGCCGACCGGAGCTCGAGCAGCAGGCCGACACCTTTTCGGTTGGCGTCGGCGAGCGCGGTGGCGTCGTAACCGATCTTTTCCGCCCAGTCAGGGCTGGCGCGCCAGGTGGGTGATTCGAGAACGATGCCGAGGCGCTGTTTTTTGGCGATCTCGATATAGGGCTCGAAGTAACGCCGCAGGGTCTCCAGGCCGGCCTCGTCCTTG
>DATIPL010000371.1:0-10891 GCA_035471965.1 Gammaproteobacteria bacterium | reverse complement strand
ACCGGTCTGGTACAAGTCCGCGCCCTACCGCGCTCGCGCGGTTATGGATCCCCGCGGCGTGCTGGAGGAGTTCGGCGTGGAGTTGCCGGAGGACACCGAAATACGGATCTGGGACAGCACCGCGGAGGTGCGGTATCTGGTGTTACCGATGCGCCCCGAGGGCAGCGAGGGCATGAGCGAGGAAGCGCTGGCGGATCTGGTCACGCGGGACTCGATGATCGGTACCGGACTTGCGCTGTTGCCGCGTCAGGCCGCGGTAAGAAAATGAACGGCGGCCACGATCTCGGGGGCATGCACGGTTTCGGACCCATCGATCCCGAGCCCGGCGAACCGGTATTCCATGAGGAATGGGAGCGGCGCTGCTTCGCACTGACGCTTGCCTGCGGATTCCTCGGCGAATGGAATCTGGACATGTCGCGCCACGCGAGAGAGCGCATGCATCCGGCCAGGTATCTGGAGACGAGCTACTACGAGCACTGGCTGATCGGGCTCGAGACGTTGCTGGTTGAAAAGGGGCTGCTCACGGAGGAGGAGATCGCGAAGCGCATGGGCGAGATCGGCGCCGGGGAGACAGACTGATGCGCGCCCTGAAAGCGGGCGACGTGCAAGAGGTGTTGCGCCGGAGCAAAGGCGCCCGGATTGACGCAGACGTGCCGGTGAAGTTCAAGCTCGGCGATAAGGTGATGACGAGGAATATCAACACTCCTGGACACACCCGGCTGCCGCGTTACGCGCGTGGACGCTACGGCGTCATCGATCGTCATCACGGCGTGTTCTTGTTTCCAGACAGCCACGCCGCTAATGGAGACAAAAATCCGCAGAACCTGTACAGCGTTTGCTTCAGCGCGAAGGCGCTTTGGGGCGAAGAGGCCTCGGAGTCGCACAAGATCTACTTGGATCTCTGGGACGACTACCTGGACCCCGCCTGACCGCCTTCTGCCTGGTCCACCGCTCCCTCCCACTGAGTGATGATGGGGAAAGAAATCGACCTCGACACGCTGCCGGCTCTTCCGATCGACGAGGAAGGGCCGGTGTTTCGCCAACCCTGGGAAGCGCAGGCCTTCGCCTTGACGCTCAAGCTCCATGAAGGCGGCCGGTTCAGCTGGAGTGAATGGGTAACGTACTTGAACGCTGAGATCGAGAAAGCGCAAAAAAGCGGAGATCCCGATCTGGGCGACACCTATTACCTCCACTGGCTGGCCGCGCTGGAGAGTATCTGCCTGGACAAGGGAATCACCAGCCGGGCGGCGCTCGCGGAGCGCAAAAACGCCTGGGACCGGGCCGCCCGGGCCACGCCCCACGGCGAACCAATCGAGCTGGAACGGGCGATCCGAAGGGATGAGTTCGGGAGATGAGGCGCTCGATGCGCACGCCATCCGGCAAATTTGGGGCCTGAGATCCCGAGCCTTGCCCGCCGACGACCCAGGCAGGGAGCCCGCTTGCTCGGGGATCTTCCAGAGCGAAGAAACGAACCGCTCGCGGGCGGGCTCGATTCAACCTCGCTTCACGCGTCACAGTGAGTGAATGAATGATTGAGCGGGAAGACAGCGACGACGTCGTGGTGGTGCGCATGGCCCACGGCAAGGCCAACGCCCTCGACTACGAGCTTTGCAAAGCGCTGGTCGAGACCATAGACCGCCTCGAGGCTCATGACGACAGGCCCGTCATCATCACGGGAAGCGGCCGGATGTTTTCGGCCGGCGTGGATCTGTTCCGGGTGGTGAACGAAGGAGAGGCGTACCTGAATGCGTTCTTACCGGTTCTGCTGGAGAATTTTGCGCGGTTGTTCGACTTCCCGCGTCCGCTGACCGCGGCAATAAACGGTCACGCAATCGCCGGCGGCTGCGTAATCGCCTGCGCCTGCGACCACCGCGTTGCAGCGGCCGAAGCGGGGCGTATCGGCGTCCCCGAGCTTCTGGTGGGCGTGCCGTTTCCGACGATTGCGCTGGAAATTATTCGCTTTGCCATCGGTGGCGGGCACCTGCAGCAGGTCATTTTGACGGGCGAAACCTCGAATACCGGGGAAGCGATGCGGCTCGGTCTGATCGACGAGATCGCCGACCGGGAAAGACTTCTGGAGCGGGCGCTAACGCGCGCGCGCCATTTCGCCTCTATTCCCGAGCGCAGCTACGCCCTCACCAAGCGTCAGCTGCATGAGCCCGTGAACTCGCGGGTTGCCGCTCTCGCATCCGAGAACGACGAAGCGGTACGCGCGGCCTGGATGGATCCGAAGACTCTGGACAACATGCGAGATTATCTGCAACGCACCCTTGGAAGAAAGGACTGATTAACACTTACGATAAGAATTCAACCAGGCTCTCGGAGAGCAGGCGTCCTTGCATGCATTCCCCGAGGTGCTCTTGAATTTGAAGCGCCCTCGACGAAGACACGGCGCGCGAAGCCATCGCAATGATCGAGATGAACCGACCTTTTTTCGCGCCTGCTTGATGCGGGTCAGCTCAGGCGGGTCGTCGAGAGCCGACCATCGAAGCTACGCAGGTATTCCTCCCTCGGCGCTGACGGTCGGCCTGGACAACGGTTTCTGAAATGGATGTCGTTTATTTCACCCTGGCGGGCATCGCCCTTTATCTGCTCTCGGACTGGCTGCTCCAGCGCATCGAGATCAGAGTGGGCAGACGCCTCGAACATCGCAGCCTCATATTCTTCGGAATTATACTTTTTCTCGCCCTCGGCAGCTTCTCGCTGATTCGCTGGCTCGGCGCGAGCTGACGCCTCCGAACTCGGTTGCCGCGCGCTGCCTTCGCCCCCGCCGGCAGTCGGCGCTTGACGTAGATCAAAGAACATCGATTCGGATCTCCGTAGGCTTCTCAAGTCTGCGCGCCCTTACCTGGGAAGCTTCAAGGGAGGCTTTAGCATGTCCGACCAAGGCAGTGCATCGGGGGCATCCGCTCCCCAACCATCGACACCGGATGACGACGCGGCAAAAATCCCGTTCATGCAGCGGCTTCTGGACAACCCGTTCCTTTTGCTATTTCTCGGCGTAGCGATCCCCACGGTGCTCTACGTCATCTGGGGCGTAATGGAAATCGTCTCAATTCCCATCGCTCAATAGGAGGGATCACACATGGCAATCACACCGCCGAGCGAACGCATCTGGTGGAAGGAGCCCATTGCAAGGATCGAGCTCATCTGGATAGCCGTGGCGTTTCTCTGGGGTCTGGTCATGTTCTTCATGATGATCTACTGGCACGGCGCCGGCGAACAGAACCTCTCCAACGAAGCCTACCGGATCACTCCAGAGGCGTTCTCCGAAAGGACCAATGCCATGGTCGAAAAGTATACGGTACGCGAAGAAGGCGGTTTTCCCGTGGTTCGCCCACCGCCGGGCAGCGACGTCTACATGCTTGGCCGTCTATGGCAGTGGTGGCCCATGCTCGAGCTGGAAAAGGACCAGAGCTATCGCTTGCATCTTTCGTCGCTGGACTGGCAGCACGGCTTTTCGCTGCAGCCTACGAACATCAATCTGCAGATTCACCCGGGATACGACATGGTGGTCACGTTGACCCCCGACCAGGCCGGCGAATTCAGCGTCGTCTGCAATGAGTTCTGCGGCATCGGGCATCACCTGATGATCGGGAAAATTTTCGTAGTCGAGCAGTGAGTAAAGGGGAAATGACGATGACATCCGAATTTCGGACCTGCCCGGTTACGGGCCTCAAGATTCACCGTCCCGCCGAATTGCTCATCAAGGTGAATGCCGTCGTGGCCGTTGTCTTCCTCGCCGTGGGCGGGCTGTTCGGCCTTATGGTCGCCCTCACCCGCTGGCCCGCAGTTCACCTGCTGCCCGCCGAGTGGTTCTACCTGGCGCTTACGGCGCACGGGCTCGACGTGCTGCTCGTCTGGATCATCTTCTTCGAGATGGCGGTGCTCTATTTCGCATCCGCCGTGTTACTCAACTCGAGACTTGCGGCTCCAAAGGCGGCGTGGACCGGATTCGCGCTGATGCTCGTCGGAGCGGTAATGGTCAACGTTGCCGTACTCCAGGGCGGCTCCAGCGTGATGTTCACTTCCTACGTGCCAATGATGGCGGCACCGCATTTCTATCTGGGTCTGCTGCTTTTTGCCGTGGGCGCGCTGATCGGATGTTTCGTGTTCTTTGGAACGCTTGTCATCGCCAAGGAAGAGAAAACTTATCAGGGGTCGATACCCTTGGTGACCTTTGGCGCCCTGACGGCGGCAATTATCGCCGTGTTCACCATCGCCTCCGGAGCAATCATTCTGCTGCCTACATTTCTCTGGTCTCTGGACCTGGTCAGCAATATCGATACGCTGATGTACAAAACGGTGTGGTGGGCAATGGGGCATTCGTCTCAGCAGATCAATGTCTCAGCACACGTTGCGGTATGGTACGCGATTGCTGCGCTCGTTCTGGGCGCAAAGCCGATTTCGGAAAAGGTCAGTCGGGTTGCATTCCTTCTTTACATCCTGTTCCTTCAGCTGGCCAGCGCTCATCACCTCCTGGTGGAACCGGGTATAAGCTCCGAATGGAAAATCTTCAACACCAGCTACGCCATGTATCTTGCGGTGCTCGGAAGCCTGATTCACGGCATGACGGTTCCGGGCTCCATCGAGGCGGCGCAGCGGGCCAAGGGGTATACCAACGGCCTGTTCGAGTGGTTGCGCAAGGCGCCCTGGGGCAACCCGGCGTTTGCCGGCATGTTCATGTCTCTGGTGATGTTCGGTTTCCTCGGCGGCATATCCGGCGTAGTTCTAGGCACCGAACAGATCAACCTGATTATGCACAATACGCTTTACGTGCCGGGCCATTTCCATGCCACCGTGGTAGCCGGCACCACGCTGGCGTTCATGGCGATCACCTATCTGCTGGTACCGCTCATTTTTCAGCGCGAGCTGATCCTGACGGGCTGGGCAAAGCTGCAGCCATATATTTTCGGCATCGGCGTCGCCGGGATCTCGCTGTTCATGATGGGAGCCGGAACACTCGGCGTGGCGCGGCGACATTGGGACATCACCTTCTCCGACGCGCCGCTTCAGTTCGACTATCCGGCGACCGCGTTTCTGATGATGGGTTTGAACGGATTGTCCGCCGTCCTCGCCGCAGTCGGTGGCGCCATGTTCATCATCGTCGTCGTCGGCTCGATACTGTTCGGTAAGCGCACTGGTGGCGCGCAGGCCGAAGCGCCCAAGGCTGCCGGTCCGTCGCCCGCCGCCGTAGGCCAGTACGGAAGCGCCGGTACGCTTCGGATCCCCGGTACAGCGGTGATGGTGGCGGTTTTCTTCACCACCTTTGTCCTGTACTACTTCGTCAACTGGAAATATCTGGCGGAAGTTTGGCCGCTGCGTTAATGCAGCTTCGACGGCCCGAGCGGGTTCAGAGCCTGATTGTCACGACGGAGCGCGAGCCAATTGACACACAATGACCGCAGCTTCCTTGGCCCGGCGCAGCGCTCCAACAGGGTGACGCCACTTGCGCAAACGGCGCGACTCCTTTATTCCGTTTTCAAACTCAGAATCGGTTTCGCAATAACCTTTTGCGCTATCGCGGGAATCGCCATCAGCCCGGGTGCCGCACCGGGCCCGTGGCAGTCGGCGGCGCTTGCGATCGCAGTATTGCTGTCCTCGGCCAGCGCCGGGGCGTTCAATCAATACGTCGAGCGCGATCTCGACGCGCGCATGCGCCGGACCCGGCGCCGCCCGTTCGTTACCGGGCGCTTCAAACCCAGCGCTTTGTGGCCCTCGGGATTTGCCGCGTTGTTGCTTCTGGCCGTGACCGTCGCGGCGCTGGCAACCAACGTCTGGGCCGCCGCCTATGTGTTCCTGGGGGCATTCACCTATGGCGTCGTCTACACCGTCTGGCTCAAACGCCGCACCTGGATGAACATCGTCCTGGGAGGCCTCGCCGGCAGCTTCGCGGTGCTCGCGGGGGCCGCCGCGGTGGACCCCGCTCTGTCGCCGGCGCCGGTGATTCTGGCCGTGGTGTTGTTTCTGTGGACGCCGCCCCACTTCTGGAGCCTGGCATTCGTCTACCGCGATCAGTACGCGGCTGCCGGGGTGCCTATGCTGCCGTCCGTGGTGGGTGAAGTCGCGGCTGCGCGTATCATCCTCGCCCACACGGCACTGCTCGTTCCACTATCGCTGCTTCCTTTCGCATATGGCCTGGGCTGGATCTATCTCGTTTTCGCGGCCACTGGCGGCGCCTGGTTTCTTGTCGTCAGTCTGCGCCTGGTTCAGACTCCATCAGCTGCAGCGGCGCTCGCCAATTTCAAAGCCTCACTGGCTCAGCTCACAATGCTGCTGGTCGGAGCCATCTTGGACGCTTGGCTGGTCGGCTGAAGGCCGTGCCCGGCGGTCGTCGGCGCTGACGGCTCCTCGTCACTTTCGCTCATGCGGCACGGAATGTGCACGGTTCAGATGCCCAACGCTCGCAAGCCCGTCGATTTACGCATGGTCTTTTTGATCTTGGCGTTGCTCGCGTCGCCTATGACCGCCTGGCCTCACGACGACGACACGACGAAATCCGGCGCCACGAGGTTCGATGAGTCGGAGGCATTGAACTTCAGTCAAAGCGCCATCGGTCGACGAATCCGCGACTACCGGTTCCGAGACAGCGGTGATCGTGAGGTCAGGTTATCCGGCTATCTCGGAAAACCTGTGATCGTGAGCTTTGTCTACACCAGCTGCCATCATACATGCCCCCTGATGACGAGGCGGCTCTCCGCAGCCGTCGACGCAGCCCGCGGTGTCTTCGGCTCGAATGGCTTTCAGGTGCTTACCGTGGGCTTCGACGCCGACGCGGATTCACCCGCCAGAATGCAAGCCTATGCTCGCCGGCACAGAGTTGGCGACCCGGGATGGGCATTTCTGAGCGCCGACAAGGAAACCATTTCTGCATTTACCGCAGACTTGGGCTTCATCTTCTTCCCCTCGCCCAAAGGCTTCGATCATCTCGCGCAAATTTCCATCATTGACGCGGAGGGCCGGCTTTACCGTCAAGTCTACGGTGACGAATTCAATCCGCCCGCTATAATCGAGCCGCTGAAAGAGCTCGCCTTCGGCAGACGTTCGGAAACATCCCTGCTCGCCGACTGGGTCGACGGCATACGCTTGTTCTGCACCGTCTATGACCCGGCCAGCGGGCGATACAGGTTCGACTATTCGGTCTTGGTCACCGCGATCACTGGAATAATTTCCCTTGGGGCAATAGCGGTTTTTCTAATCCACGGATGGCGGCAGCACCGGGCGTCTCACCGCTCCGGCATCTGATCGCGAACCATCTCTATCAGGGCATGCGAACCATGTGGCGGTTGAGACGTATTGCGCGCCTGGCGCTCGAGCGGACGGAGTCGCTGTTCGACGCCGCATTCACGCCGGCCTGGAATCCGCTTTACCAGCTCGGCGCGCTCGGGTGGTTCTTCTACTGGATTGTGATTGTAAGCGGCATTTACCTCTTCATTTTTTTCGATACGGGAATCACCCAGGCCTACCAGTCCGTCGAGCAACTCACCCACGCGCAGTGGTACGCGGGCGGCATTATGCGAAGCCTCCACCGATACGCTTCCGACGCCCTCGTCATCGTGGTCATGGCTCACATCATCCGCGAGTACATTCTGGATCGTCTGCGCGGCCCGTTGTGGTTCGCCTGGGTAACGGGCGTGCCGATCCTGTGGATGATCTTCGCCGCGGGCCTCAGCGGGTACTGGGTGATCTGGGATCGTCTCGCCCAGTACGTTGCCACCTCCACCTCCGAATGGCTCGACACGCTTCCGTTTTTCGGTGAACCCATTGCCCGAAACTTTTTGCACCAGACGACATTGAGCGGCCGATTCTTCACCTTGATGGTTTTCATTCACATTGCGGTGCCGTTGTTCATGCTGCTGCTGATGTGGATACACATTCATCGTCATACCCGTCCGCGAGTCAATCCGCCTAAAGGTCTCGCTGCGGGGACCCTGTTGGCCCTGCTGGCGCTGTCCTTGTGGCAGCCGGCCCTGAGTCACGAACCCGCAAATCTCAATACGGTTCCGACGCCCGTCGACATCGACTGGTTCTATCTCGCCGTGTTGCCTCTGGCGGATCACTTTCCCGGGATCTGGATCTGGCTTGCCGTGGTCGTCGGTACCCTTGCGCTGCTGTTGCTGCCGTGGCTTCCTCCGGGTCAGCGTCCGGCGGTGACCGAGGTGGACCTGGCAAACTGCAATGGATGCGCCCGCTGCGCCGCGGACTGCCCGTTCGGCGCCGTGATTATGGGCGGCCGTACCGACGGGCGTCCCTTCAGCCATCAGGCCGTCGTGGACCCCGGCCTGTGCACCGGCTGCGGGATCTGCACCGGCTCGTGCCCGACGGCAACGCCGTTTCGGCGCCGCAGCTCGCTGGTGGCCGGCATACAGTTGCCGAGGCTCACGGTTTCCGACCTTCGCGACCGGTGCCTGGAGCTCTCCCGTACGCTCAAAGGCGAGGAGCGAGTCATGGTTTTGGGGTGCGAGCACGGCGTTTCCATCGATCCCCTGTTGGACGAAAGCACCGCCGCCATGAGGCTCCCCTGCGCCGGCATGCTCCCGCCTTCATTTATCGATTTTCTGATCTCCAGGCGACTCGTGGACGGAGTCGTTCTGACCGGATGCCGAATGGGAGACTGTCACTTTCGCAAGGGTATCGATTGGACGGAACAGAGGATTGCCGGGAAGCGCGACCCGTATCTCAGGGAACGCGTGCCTCGGGAACGAATTTTGCGCTGCTGGGTCGGTATGGATCAGGGCCAGCAGTTGCGCACGGCGGTGCGCGCGTTTCGCGCCCGACTAAACGGGACCGGGCTCGATACGCCCGGCAGCGCCGAAGGTGCCGACAGGATCGCATCAGTCAAGTGACAGCGAATGCCTGAGTTCTCACGTTTATTGGCGCAGGTGACAGTCTACGCGGCGTTCGTCGGCTTGATTGCTTACTTTTCGAAGTCGCCGGACTATGCTCCGGTGGATCCGCAGATGGCCCTCATCCGCTTGAGCTTCAGCCACGCGGGGGCGCGGAAGGGCGAGTGCCGCCGGCTCACGCCCGAGGAAATCGCGGCGCTGCCCGCGAATATGCGAAAGCCGATCGATTGCCCACGCGAGCGCCTGCCGCTGCTGGTGGAGCTGCACCTCGACGGAGAGCTGATTTACCGGCGCATGCTGCCGCCTTCGGGCGTCGCCGGCGACGGGGCGTCGACCGCCTATGAGCGCTTCGTCATCGCTCCAGGATATCACCGCATCACGGCGAAGCTTCGCGACACGGCACGTAAAGAGGGCTTTGATTATGAAGGCGAAGAGCAGATCTTGATCGAGCCTCAACAGAATGTTGTCATCGACTTCCGCGCTGACGCCGGTGGCTTCAAGTTCATGTGAGCTGAGAATGTTCTTATCCGCATCGACTCCCGAACGCCTGAACGAGAGCAGGAAATGACATTCATTACCTGGAAAGCGGAGTATTCTCTGGGAATTCCTTCAGCGGACGCGGAACACAAGGAGCTCATCGAGCTTCTCAACGAGATTCACGACGAACTGCTTCGCCCTGGCGCTGGCGACTCGGCTGTCTATGAATTTCTTGGCGAGCTGTACGCGAAGATATCAGCGCATTTCGCGCTTGAAGAGAAATTGATGCTGGAACACCGCTATGATGGATACGCAGAGCATAAAGCGGATCACGAACGATTGTTGGATGAGATAAGGGATTTGATGGATGAGTTCGAGGACTCGAACGCGCTGGACGCAGAAGTCTTCGGGAAAAAGCTGGACGCATGGTTTTCTAATCACTTCCGCACCATGGACGCACGCCTGCATCAGCGTCTAGGCTGACGCGTGGTCGGAACATTGGTTGCCTGCAGGAGTGAAGCAGCTCGAGCCCGGAGTGATTCCGAGGCGCTGCGGAACAAGGGGTTCGCTGCAATCCTTTGCCGAAAATTCTTTCTCAAGACGCGCGCTCGCTTTCGCTTGTCTTGTTTTCGAGGTCCCGCTCTGATTGCAGAGTATTCCGAAACTCCGGAAAGCGGAGAAGATCGGGTACGACAACTCTGCTGAACGGCGCCGTCTGGATCCCGATATGCCCGACAGATAATTTCTCCAGCCGTTCTTGGTCGAGGGCAGAGCAGATGCTTCTTGTTCGAGAGAATAGTATGCAATGTTCCGGATTGCGCTAACCCGCACACTTTTACTTATTCTGGGGTTCACCGCCATCGCGCCGGCGATCTCCGTCGCCTACGAGGAAAAGGTCGCCGCCGTTCAGCGTCGTCTCTCGGACCTCGATTACGAGCCTGGACCCGTCGATGGCCTTATGGGCCCGCGGACGCGGAATGCGGTCAGGGCCTTTCAGCGAGCGAACTCACTCAGCCCCAATGGACGCTTGAATGCAGGCACGCTGAAAGCATTGTTTCCAGCCGGATCGACGAAACCGAAAGCCAAGGCCGTCGGCAGGCTCCTCAGCTACGAGACTCTCGGCTGGCGGGCTCCGCAAAGCGGGGCAAACGCCCTGTCCCGTTTCCGCCGGAAAACCGGTTCCTTGGATATGCAGCGCTCGGCCCGCGAGCTCGTAGTCCCCAACGGAGACGGCGTTTACCTGATCGATTCCGGGGATGCGGTCCCCGGATTCGACTGCGACCCGGGTAGAGGACGCATCGAAATGGAATTCATGCTCGGACCTAAGGGCCCGGTGGCATTCCGCCCGCTGGACCGAAACGGCTACTGCCAGCTCGGTTTTGGCATTCTGCTTCAGGTCGGTCAGCGACTGCACGTGAACGCCGCGAGCTGGAATGGTGGCGAGATTCCGGGGGGCCTGGTCGAGGTCGGAACGAAGGGGCTGTTATACGTCGAGTCCAGCCAGTAGCAGCCGGCCAGAAGTTCGAGAATGAGAAAGTCTCGTTTGTTCATGCTCCCGATCCGCCACC
>DATIPL010000370.1:0-2114 GCA_035471965.1 Gammaproteobacteria bacterium | reverse complement strand
GAGCTTGCCAGCCACAGATTTCCAATACGCGAATCCTGAAGTAACCTCCTGCCCTTGACCGAAAAACCCGCAGGAATTTGAGGCGGTGTATGAGCCCGGGACGCACTGACAGGAAATCGCCCACCGGACGGCTGCGTATTGTAGCGGGAAAATGGCGCAGTCGTCTGTTGCCAATTGCCGACGTTTCGGGGCTTCGTCCGACGCCCGAACGCGTCCGCGAGACCCTTTTCAACTGGCTCGCCTCGACGATAGAAGGTTCGCGGTGTCTCGATCTTTTCGCCGGCAGTGGTGCGCTCGGCTTCGAGGCCCTGTCGCGGGGTGCGAGGGAGGTCGTTTTCGTCGAGAAGTCGAGCCGCGCCGCCGCTGCGCTGGAAAAATGCGCAGCGGTACTCGACGCGACAGGCGCGCGCATTCTCAGGACAGACGCGGCAGACTATCTGCAAAGCGAACCACTGCCGTTCGACATCGTTTTTCTCGATCCGCCCTTCGGGGAAGATCTCGGCGGGGATTTGTTTAGACTGCTCAACAAGCGTGGCTGGCTGTCGGCGGGGGCGAAGGTGTACCTGGAGCAGGACCGCGAGCGGCCTTTTCCGCCGCTGCCCGACGGGTGGGCGGTCCTTAAAGAAAAAACAGCGGGCCAGGTGCGTTATGCACTCGTGACCTCGAATGGCTGACAATAAAGGAGAATTGAATGACGGTCTCTGCGATGTACCCGGGAACGTTCGACCCCATTACGCTCGGTCATGAAGACCTGGTTCGCAGGGCATGCCGGCTTTTCGACAAGGTCGTCGTCGCGATCGCCGCAAACCCGTCAAAGGAACCGATGTTCTCCCAGCAGGAGCGTGTCGATCTGGCAAAGTCGGTGCTCTCGGGCGTCAAGAATGTCGAAGTGTGCGGGTACGAGGGTCTGACCGTGAATTTTGCGCTCGAGAACGATCTTCAGGTCATCGTGCGCGGCTTGCGGGCCATTTCGGATTTCGAATACGAATTCCAGCTTGCCAACATGAATCGTCACCTCACGGACGACGTCGAGACCGCATTCCTCACGCCGACCGAAACCTATACTTACATATCGTCGAGCCTCGTCAGGGAGATATGCGCGATGGGCGGCGATATCTCGGAGTTCGTGTCGCCGCCGGTCAAAAAAGCACTGATGAAGCGGTGCGGCCGCCTTTGATCGACAACTACCGCTGGCAGTTCTTGCAGTAATACGTCGATCGCTGGCCGAGCACCTGCATCGACAATGGCCTTGCGCATCGGCTGCAGGGTTCGCCCTTGCGGTCGTAAACTTCGAGAGCCAGTTGAAAGTAGCCGGGTTCGCCGTCGCCGCCGTGAAAATCGCGAAGCGTCGTGCCGCCGGCCTCTATCGCGTCTTGCAGAACGGTCTTGATGGCGGTCGCAAGGAGCTTCATTCGGGCAAGGGAAACCCTGCCGGCGCTGCGTTTCGGGTGAATGCCGGCGAGGAACAAGGCCTCGCTCGCATAGATATTGCCCACGCCGACGACGACCGAACTGTTCATCACGAACTGCTTGATGCTCACGCGACGACCGCGCGCCTTGCACCAGAGGTAATGGCCGTCAAACTCGCGCGACAGCGGCTCCGGACCGAGGTAAAGCAGCAGCCTGTGTTTTTTCGGCTCCCGCGTCCAGAGCAGTGAGCCGAAGCGCCGCGGATCCCGGAATCTCAAGGCCTTGCCGCCGTCGAAGAGGATGTCGACATGATCGTGCTTGCCGGCCGGTTCTGTCGCATCGATGACCCGCAGGCTGCCCGACATTCCCAGGTGCAGCATTGCCGTGCCGGCGCTGGTTTCGAAAAGGAGGTATTTTGCGCGCCGGGACAGCGAGCGTATGACCTGTCCCGGCAAGTGCCGGTCGATCTCGCCGGGAATGGGCCAGCGCAGGCGCCGGTCTCGGACGACGACGCCGAGTACCTCACGGTTGAGCACCCAGGGGGCGATACCGCGGCGGCTCGTTTCGACTTCGGGAAGTTCGGGCATAAGGGCTGACCGGTGTGACCTGGCGCCTACTATAGATTCAATCAGCCAGCCGGGAAACTGAACAATAAGCGGGAAATGACGTCTACACTACGTTCAGACGGTTGCGGCTGCCGGAGC
>DATIPL010000369.1:0-3016 GCA_035471965.1 Gammaproteobacteria bacterium | reverse complement strand
AGGGCGGCAAGCTCGACGACCATCTGCAGCGCGTCGGCCAGCGTGGCGGAATGACCGAGTTCCCTTGCCAGAGCGAAGGCCGCATCGAAGCGTTGACTTGCCTGCTCAGGAAACCCCGACAGCCAGAGTGCAAGCGCGCTCACGTTCCGCGCGCACACTCCGGGATCGTGTCCCCCGTAAGTGAAGGTCAAAGCATGATGCGGCCCGGTGCGGTAGAGCCGGATTCCCTGTTCGCAGTGCTCGAGCGCGGCCTCGAGTTCGCCGGTCACGAACCGCACCGCCCATTGGCAGTGGTGCGCTTCCAGCCGGAGCGCCACGTCGTTCCGGCTCCGGCCGATTTCAATGAGACGGTCCGCGAGCTCGCATGCCCGGCGCAGCTCCGAGTTGAAGAAGTGATGCAGCCACAATCCCCACAGGATCGGATACAGCCGCTCGCTTTCACCGGACCGCTCACACAGCGTCCGAGCGCGGAGATAATTTTCGAGCACGACGTGTGATGCCGCGCCCTCCCTGCTCACCAGCGGCACCCCCAATGCGACCCGGAACTCGATCTCGTTCCGAACTTTGGTCCTGCCTTCCGGCAGCGAATCGATCACGGCGAGTCCGCGCTGTAAATGGGCGATGGCTTCGGCGTGCGCGCATTGCTGCACGTCGTGCTGACCCGCTTTCAGCCAAAACCGGAGCGCAGGCTCGGCAAGGCCCGCCTCGGTGTAGTGGTAGGCGAGCAGCTCGGGCTCCGTCTCCGCTTTTTCCGCATGCTCGTTTTCCAGAATCCTTGCGATGCGGGCATGCAAATCCCGCCGTTTGGCCTTGAGCAGGCTCTCGTACGCGGCGTCCTGCACGAGTGCGTGTTTGAATACGTAACGGCCCCGCGGCCGCGGCCCGAGGGGCAACACCAGCGCCGCATCAGTGAGCTGATCGAGCGCGTCCTCGAGCGCGCCGGGAGAAAGGGGGGACACCGCCGCGAGCAGCTCGTGCGAGAATTCCCGTCCAATGACAGCGGCGGTCTGTGCGACCTCCCGTACCGCGGCCGAGCGATCGAGTCGAGCCATCAGAGAATCATGAAGCGTGCTTGGTATCGCAAGCGCCGGTAACGGGCCGGATAACGCGTAGTGACTGCCCCTGTCCTCGATCAGTCCCGAGTCGATGACCGTTCTGGTCAGCTCTTCCAGGAACAACGGCACGCCGTCGGTTTTCTCGATGATCTGGTCGCGGATCCCCGCCGGAAGCGCTTTGCCGCCGGTTACCCGGTCGAGCATCATGACGGCCTGACTTCGACTCAGGCGGCTGAGCGACAACGAAGTGACATGGGCGTGGCCTTTCCAGGGCGGTGAATACTCCGGCCTGAACGTGATGATGATCAGCATGGGCAGACTCGGTGCCCGGGAGATGACGAGCCCCAGCAGCTCGAGCGAAGTCGGATCCGCCCAGTGCACGTCCTCGAAAACGAGCAGCACCGGCCGCTTTCGACTCGAGCCTTCCATCTGCGATGCCAGGGCGTCGAGCGTCGCCTCCTTCTGCTGGGCCGGCGACATCTCGGGCGGGGCGTATCGGTCAGCCACCGGAATCGACAGCAGATGCGCAAGCAACGGCGCGACAGCATCCACCTTCAGACTGGCCCCGGAGATCAGTGATTCCAATTTTTCGAGCCTGATCTCGGGCGGATCTTCCTTCGCCAGCCGTGCCGTCCGCTCGAGCTGCTCGATGACCGGATGCAAAGAGCTGTTCACGTGATGGGCGGAGCATTGATAGCGAAGCCGGGTTGCGCCATCCTCGCCGATGCGATCGCTCAAGGTTTCAACGATGCGTGATTTCCCGATTCCCGGCTCGCCTGACAATAATGCAACCTGACCATCGCCTTCTCTGGCGTGCTCCCAGCGCTCGAATAGAAGCCCTGTCTCGTGCTGGCGTCCCACCAGAGGGGTGACATCCCTCCCGCGCAGCGCCTCAAAACGACTCTCCACCACCCTCGGAGCAACGACCCGCCGTACCCGGACGGGCTCGGCGATACCCTTGACGGCGGACGCTCCCAGGTCTTCGTACTCGAACCGGCCGCCGGCGAGGTCGTGGGTCCCGGGCCCTATCAGGATGCTGTTTAAACGGGCCATGCTCTGCAACCGGGCCGCGAGATTCGGGGTCTCTCCCACTACCGCGCTCTCCTGCGATGCGCCTTCGCCGATGAGGTCGCCGACCACCACCGGTCCGGTGGCAATGCCGACACGAACCCCCAGCGCAGCCTCCTGTGAATAGTCGAGTCTCTGATTGAGCTCGCGCATCGAGTCGACGACTCTCAGCCCGGCACGAATGGCCCGTTCTGCGTCGTCCTCGTGCGCCCGGGGATAGCCGAAGTAGGCAAGCACGCCGTCACCCATGTATCGGGCGACGTAACCATCGTAGCGTTCGATGGCCGCTTTGCAGGCATCCTGGTAGGCGCGATTGACCTCTCGCAGGTCTTCGGGATCGAGCTTTTGGGAAAGCTCGGTCGAGCCGGCCAGATCACAGAACATCACGGTGAGTTGCCGGCGCTCGGCTTCGCCGGCCGTTGCCGCGGATTCGGTTTGGTTGCCCGGTCCCGGCTTCGGCTCTTTCCCGGAGAGCGTCTCTATGGCCGCCTGCAGATTCCGGCGCGCGCCCAGCGGCAGCCCCAGCTCTTTCAGGTCTTCCTCGCTCAGTCGCAGCAGCGCCCGGAAGTCGATCTCGTTCTCGGCGAACACCCCCGCATACTTCCCGAGTCCGATCTTCCGCAACCAGATTTCGATCTCATCGGGCATCGGCGAAATTCACGTTGCATCCGGCAGAACAGTTTGTCCAAAAACGCGTGCGCATTGTCCTGAAACATCCTGCAAAGCGATCCCTCTGCCATTTTCCTCGCGCGGCAGCAATGGGTCGGTTCCTGCCGTTGAGCGCGGTCTTACGGCAGTTGCCGCGATGCAGCAGTGCATGAGGTTGGAGTTGGCCATAACCGGACCTTCACGCTGTCGTCAAAACGCTTTGTGTCTCACAGGACCGTTGCTTA
>DATIPL010000368.1:0-6315 GCA_035471965.1 Gammaproteobacteria bacterium | reverse complement strand
GTGGACGCCCCGCGAAAATCGGTGGATGACGTTTGTAAGAATGACGACCCCAGCGTCTGGCCGCCGCGGCGCCCGTGGCCCGAGGTGAGCCTGGATCTGCCCGAACCGCTGTGGGTGTTCGGCTATGGATCGTTGATGTGGAAGCCCGGATTTCCGCCGGCGGAGTCCCGGATCGCGCGGCTCTACGGATACCACCGCGGGCTGTGCATCTGGTCCTGGATTTACCGCGGCACCGAGCGCGAGCCCGGACTGGTGCTCGGACTGGACAGTGGCGGCTCCTGTCTGGGCGTGGCCCACCGGGTGCGACCCGAGCACCGCGAAACGGCGGCGGCCTATCTTTACAAGCGGGAGATGATCACCGCGGTTTATCTTCCGGTGGTGAGAAACATTCGTCTGAATGACGGACGCAGGGTTTCTGCGCTTACCTTCGTTGCGGACCATCGGCACGAGCAGTACGCGGGGGACTTGAGCCCCGAGGAAGCGGCAGCCATCGTGCAGCGGGCGCGCGGGCACGGCGGCGCGAACGTCGACTATGTCACCAGCACCTGCGCCTGCCTGGACGAGCTCGGCATTCCCTGCCCGCGCCTGCACCGGGTAAACGCGCTTCTCGGCCGGGAATAGGTTCCCCACTACGAAGTCGGCGCCGCGCGGATCCCGCCTGGCGGGGTTGCCGTGGGCACCGTGACCGCTGCGCCTAGGCGCGCCTGATTGCCCGGCGGGTGACCCGGTGAAAACGGATGCCGAGAAGAATCATGGCGCAAAGGGTGCTGGCCAGTACGGCCGTCATCAGACCGGGCGCGCCATGATTCTCCAGCACGCCAAGGACGTAGCCGGTGGGAATCATGACGCCCCAGAACGACAGCAAGTAGAGAAAGGTAGCGGGCCAGACGTCGGAAGATCCGCGCAGGGCCCCCATGAGCACTCCCTGGGCGCCGTCCGGTAGCAGCACGAAAGCGGCCACCAGCACCGTCGGCGCGGCGACCGCGGCCACTGCGGCGTCGCTGGTATAGATGGCGGTGAGCCAGTCCGAGGCGCTGAAAAAAACGATTCCGACGCCAATCAGAAACGCCGATGCAATGCCGACGGATACCCAGCCCGCAAGGCGGATGCCTTCGGGGTCTCCCCGGCCCACCGCATTGCCGACGCGCACGCTCGCGGCGGTTGCGAATCCGAGCGCGCACATGAACACCAGCGAGATGAGATTCATGGCGATCATGTAGCCGGCCACCTGAACCGCGCCGAGTAAACCGGCGAACAGCGTCATGGTGGAGAAGGCGCTGGTCTCGAGGCCGTGAGCGATCCCCAGCGGATAGCCGACGCGACGAAATCGTCCGGCAAGGGCGCGCAAATCAGGGATGGCTCCACGAAGACCATACCGGACGTGATCGACGCGCGTGAAGACGTAACCGATTGCGAGCAGGAACATGCACCAGCGCACGATGGTCGTGGCGAGGGCCGCGCCCTCTCCGCCGCCGGCCGAGAAACCCCAGTGGCCGAAAATCATCAGCCAGTTCAGGAAAAGGTTCAGGACATTGGCGGCGATCATGATGATCATTCCCGGCACCGGGCGGTCGATGCCTTCGAGGAAGAAGACCGTCGCGGTGTAAAGAAACATTCCCGGCAGGCCCCATCCGAAGATCACCAGCACGCGGCCGGCGCCCTCGGCCAGCTCGGGATCCTGCCCCGTCCCGAGCAGGAATGCTTCGCCCGCGTAGCACAACGCCGCCATTACGGCGCCGTATGCCGCAGCGTGCAGCAATGCCACGCGCAGAACCCGACCGGTGTAGTCGCTTTCCCCCGCCCCTTCGGCCTGGGCGGTGAGCACGGCGGTGCCCATCAGCAGGCCGATGCCGATGAGCAGCATGAAAACGTGGGGCGCCATGGCGAGGCCGTAATGGGCCAGGGCGATGGCCCCGAAGTGACCGGTCATGGCCGTGTCCACGGCCACCAGCAGAAGAATACCGACCCGCGCGAACATCACCGGCACCGCCAGCGACAGCGTGCGCGCGACGTGCTCCCCGAGCCCCGAGGGCGGCGGTCGGGGCGGCGTCAAGACTTCGGAATGGGCCAAGTGGATCCTTACGTGGAAGCAGAGGCGCCGGCACGTTATCGTTTTTCGCCGCCGAGGCCAACATAGTCGCGCTCGTCGAATCCCGCAATGCCGATGCCGGTATACTGTGACTGCGACGCCACGCGCGGCGCCGCCGGGAGGCGAGAAACTTGAGCCAGCGCGTACCCGATCTTCTGCAGCGACTCAGCCGCTTGCTGTGTTTTCTGGGGATCCACGATTTCCGCATCCTGGAGGTCAAGTTCGGCTTCGGGGTCGGCAGCCGCATAGAGAAGGTGGAATGCCGCCGCTGCGGACTCGTCACCACCCGGCGATCGGACTGAAGCCTGTCCCGGAATCGCTGTGTTTGCCGATACGGCGTTACAAACAAGTTCAAAACGCTCGTTTACCGGCGTCGGCGCGTAAGCTCCGCTCTTTCGCCCGTTCCCGCCCCGTCACCGCCGCGCTCGTTGATTCCGAGACAGGCTTCAATCCTGGATGGAATGAAACCGCGCGCCGATGGACTCTTCCGTAGACGCGGCCGTTGTTTCGTTGTCGCTCGGCTCTTCGATGTTCCACAGGCGGCGAGCGAACGTCGGGTAGACCTCGGCGATCTCTCGTCCCACCTGTCCGCCGAGCAGCCCGAGCTCCGCCTCACCCGGCACCGGCGTCTCCGGCACCCGCTCGGGCGCGTCGAAATCGAAACCGGTGTTGCCCCTGATCGAATTCAGATCCTCGCCGGGATGCGCGGTCAACAGGCGGAAACGGCGCGCCTTTCGATCAAAAGCGAACACGCAGCGGTTGGTGACCAGCGCGTAGGGGCCGCCCGGGCGGTAGATGCCGTCGGGGCTCACGCCGGGCGCGCTGACGAAATCGACCCTGGGGACCATGACGCGCGGCGAATGCTCGAGGCTGAAGAGGATGACCCGCGGCACCAGAAAATAGAGATAGCTGGATCCGAACGAGCCCGGAAAGCGCGCTTTTGCTTTCGGGTAGCCGCCCACGCCGACCAGGTTGATGTTGGCTTCGCCGTCAATCTGCGCGCCGCCGAGAAAGAACGCGTCGATGCGGCCCTGAGCGGCGCAGTCGAACAGCTCCTTGCCGCCGTCGGTGAACGCGTTGTGGCGGCGGCTGCCCAGCAGCGAGACGCGCAGGCTGCCCTGAGATCGGGCCCGTGCCAGCAGCGCCGCGGCGCCCGGCACCGGGGACGCCGCACCCACCGCCACGTGCCCGAGGCCGTCGAGCATGGTGGCGATGGTTACGATGAGCAGTTCCTCAAGCCGATACATCGACGCCGCTTTCGGATGCGTTGACGAACCTGTCCAGATATTTTTTGAAGCCGTCTTCCGTGGCCGCAAGCGCCACGTACTCGCGCAGGTGCTGCGCGTCAGGGGCGTAGTGCCCCTTGAGCCCCACCGGCCAGGCGCCCCGGGGCGCCCGCGCGATGGCGCTGACATACAGCGAAGGGATGGTGCCTGCGGCGTAACGATCGTCGCAAAGCAAATCGTCGTCACTGATCGTCTCGACGCTGACCAGCGTCTGCCGTGACGCATGGGCCATGAGCATGAGCTCGCGGCGCACGCCGATCCAGACATTGCCGGCGCGGTCGGCGAGAGCGGCGTGAAACAGCGATACTTCGGGACGAATGGCCGGCAGCGCCACCAGGCTGTCGTCATCGCCGAAAGGGTTGTCGATGATTTTCCAGTCGTCGCGGTAAGCGAGCACGTCGCTGCCGAGGATCCCTCTCAGCGGCATGAACGGAATGCCTTTTTCCGCGGCCTGCAGTCCCGCATGTATTGCCGGGCAGGTGGAGTCCCGCATGCGAACCCGCGCGGATTTGATCGCCGCGGTGAAGCATGGCGCCGCGCCGTACTCGCCGAGTGTGAGCGCCGCGGTCTCGACGGCGGCAACGCATCCTGCGCCGATCAGCATGTCGCCCTGAAACCCGACCTGAGGAACACCCAGCAGATTCAAATCCCGCGCGCCGCGGCGAATGAGGGCGCGAACGACGGCCATGGCGCAGCCGGAATAGTCCGGGGGCACGGCAAGACGGCTGCGGTCCGGAATACGCGCGGCCAGATCGCCGACGGATTTCAGAAGCTCGGTCATGAACAGGCGTCGCGCGCTCCCGTGAAACGTCCACAAGTATACCCGCGCTGCGCAAAGTCACCGAAAGCCGCCCGTGGCGCCGTTTGTCTTCATCGCTTAGCATGCCGGCTCCCGGCAGCGATCGGTTTCTTCAACGGCGTCGATTTCCACATGATCGGGCAACACTCCAGATTCCGATTGCCGGCGGCAGGCGCTGCGTGACCGCCCCTGCCTCCTTCATTCGCGCCCCGGAGAATCATCGCCACGGCATCTACTGGATGCTGCTCACCATGTTTCTCTTCGTAAGCATGGACACGGTCGCGAAATACCTGACCGCAAGCTATCCCGTGCATCAGGTCGTGTGGGCGCGCTACGTATTTCACGTGCTGCTGCTGTTCGCCTGGCTCGGCCGGAGAGCGCCCTGGGTTCTGCGCACCCGCCGGCTCGGGCTGCAGCTCGTGCGTTCGCTCCTGTTGTTGCTCACCACGTTCTTTTTCTTCACCGCCCTGAGCTTCATGGCGCTGGTGGACGCCAGCGTGATCATGTTCATCGGCCCGATCGTGCTCACGGTGCTTGCCGCGCTGATCCTGCGCGAGCAGGTGGGCGCGAGGCGCTGGAGCGGCGTCGTCATCGGATTCATCGGCGCGGTGATTGTGATCCGACCCGGAACCTCGATGGTGCAGCCGGCCGCCGTGTTCGCCGTGGCCGCGGCCTGCTGCTACGCGCTTTACCAGATCTCCACGCGACAGCTCAGCTACTCCGACGCGCCGCTCACCACGCTTTCCTACACCGCGCTGGTGGGCGCGCTGGCCAGCTCGTTTGCGGCGCCTTTCGGCTGGGTCTGGCCGGACGCTGCGGGGTGGGCACTGATGGCGCTGGTGGGACTCATCGGGGGATTGGGTCACTTCTGCGTGATCAAGGCCTTTCAGGCGGCGCCCGCCGCCGTGATCGCGCCCTTCGGTTACTCCACCATCGTCTGGTCGACGAGCTTCGGGTTTATCATCTTCGACGATCTGCCCGATGTCTGGACGATCGTCGGTGGCGCCATCGTCATCGGCAGCGGCATTTACATTCTCCACCGCGAGCGCGTACGTGACCGCGGCACCCGTCCGCGGTGAACGCGGGCCAACCACAATGATTCACCTGCACGAGAGGTAACGCTTCATGGCCGATTCAGAAACGGCGCTCATCGTTGGCGCGGGCGCAGGCTTGAGCGCCTCCCTGGCCCGGCTGTTTGCGTCCGAAGGCATGCGCATTGCGCTGGCGGCGCGATCCACCGGCAAGCTCGAGACCCTGGCCGAGGAAACCCGTGCCCGCTGCTACGGCTGCGATGCCGGCGACGCGGGCCAGGTTGAGGCATTGTTCAAAAGCGTCGTCGGGGATCTCGGCGTTCCCGACGTGGTGGTCTACAACCCCAGCCGCCGCGTGCGCGCGCCGCTGGTGGAGCTGGACCCGGCGGAAGTGGCAAAGGCGATCCGAATCACCTGCTACGGCGGTTTCCTGGTGGGCCAGGCTTCGGCCCGGCTGATGCTGAAGCGGGGCAGCGGCAGCATCCTCTTCACCGGCGCGTCGGCCAGCGTCAAGGGTTATCCGCAGTCGGCCACCTTCGCCATGGGCAAGTTCGGTCTGCGCGGGCTGGCCCAGAGCATGGCGCGGGAGCTGGCGCCGAAGAACATCCATGTCGCCCATTTCGTCATCGATGGCGGGATCCGCGGTCCGAAGCACCCGAACGGAGGCGATGACGCGCATATGGATCCGGACGCCATTGCCCGCACCTATCTGCATGCGCACCGCCAGCACCGAAGCGCGTGGACGTGGGAGTTCGAATTGAGATCCTGGGTTGAAACATTCTGATGCCGACCGCGGTCTGGAAACCGACCGGGCGCGCTGTCGCGGTCCGGAATCGAAGAGCGCTCTGCCAAAGGTTGCGCGCGCCCGCCTGCACCCGTTCATGGACCGGTGAACGCGGACACTCGGCTGGATCGCGGGTACCCGCCGATGCCGTATCGGGCGCTCGGGGAAAACGCATTGACCGGATTCGGGAAACGCAAGATGCCACTCAATGGCCGAATCAGTTCGGTGTTCGTACTCATCGGGCCTGCACTGATCGCGGTTGGCGTCATGTTTGCCCAGGTTGACGCGCAGCGGTCGAGTGACGTGGAAATGAGCGATATCAGCGG
>DATIPL010000367.1:0-3266 GCA_035471965.1 Gammaproteobacteria bacterium | reverse complement strand
CGGATCATCATTGAGGCGTAGAACAACGGCTTCTTGATCAGCCGTGCGGCCACCCTGGGGTTTGACCTGGGCCGAGCCTGGAGATACGCCCTGGCATACGATTCCAGCGCGCTGCTCGTCCGCGTATCGATGACGGCGATCTTGTCCAGCGACAGACCGAGGCGCGCGGCGTTCTGCTCGATGTCGTTCCTCGCGCCGAGCAGGCAGGGCCGCGCGAGGTTCTCGTCGGCGATGCGTCTCGCCGCGCAAAGTATGCGTTCGTCGTCTCCTTCCGGCAGGGCGACGATTTTTCCGCCTCCCCTGGCCGACCGTTTGAACAATGCGATGGGGTCCATGTGAAATCCGAGCTCCAACCGCTGCCGTCCCATGATGAACGACGCGATCACCGAGGCCAAGCGATACGGTATCTTTGGGTGCAGGATCCGGCGCGGACGACGAATTTCTGGCCGCTGCCAACGAAACACGGGAAAGCCGAATGAACGCGATCGGAAAACAGGCGGAAACGTTCGATTACGTCATCGTGGGCGCGGGCTCTGCCGGCTGTGTGCTGGCCAACCGGCTGAGCGCGGATCCTTCCGCGCGGGTGCTGTTGCTCGAAGCCGGGGGTCGCGACATCAACCCGTGGATCCACGTCCCCGTGGGCTACTTCAAGACCATGCACAACCCGAAGACCGACTGGTGCTACAAGACCGAGGCGGACCCCGGGCTCAACGGCCGCAGCCTCGACTGGCCGCGGGGCAAAGTGCTGGGCGGCTCGAGCGCCATCAACGGGCTTTTGTACATCCGCGGACAGGCGGAGGATTACGACCACTGGCGCCAGCTCGGCAACGCCGGCTGGGCCTACGAAGACGTTCTGCCTTATTTCATCCGCGCCGAGGACCAGGAGCGGGGCGCCGATGACTTCCACGGCGTCGGCGGACCGCTGGCGGTATCCGACATGCGGCTCCGGCGAAATGTCTGCGATGCGTTCATCGCCGCCTGCGAAGCGCTCGGCATTCCGAGAAACGACGACTTCAACGGCGCGCGCCAGGAGGGTGCCGGCTACTTTCAGCTGACCGCGCGCAAGGGATTCCGCTGCAGCACGGCGGTGGCCTATCTGCGCCCGGCAAAGCGACGCCGGAATTTGAAAATCATCACCAACGCTCTGACCGAAGGGGTCGTGTTGGACGAACGAAAAGCCATGGGCGTGCGATACTTCGCCGCCGGTGAAAGCGTCGAGGTCCGCGCGCGGCGTGAAGTGATTCTGTCGGCCGGAGCTATCGGATCGCCCCAGATACTGATGCTGTCCGGCATTGGACCCGGCGCGGATCTCCAGCAGCTTGGTATTCCCGTGCTCCGGGAGCTGTCCGGCGTCGGAGCGAACCTGCAGGACCACCTTCAAATCCGCGCCGTATACAAATGTACGGAGCCGACCCTGAACGACGAGGTCAACAACTTCTTCCTCAAGATGCGCATCGGGCTCGAGTACATCCTGTTCCGTACCGGACCCATGAGCATGGCGGCGAGCCTGGTATGCGCTTTCGCGAAAACGCGCCAGGAACTCGCAACGCCGGATATCCAGTTCCATTTCCAGCCGTTGTCCGCGGACAAGCCCGGCGAGGGGCTGCATCCGTACTCGGCCTTCACTGCGTCCGTATGCCAGCTTCGTCCGGAAAGTCGCGGTCGTATACGGCTGAAGAACAGCGACCCCTTCGCCTACCCGGCGATTCATCCGAACTACCTGGCGACCCGTATGGATCAGGAGACGGTGGTGGCGGGAATGAAGCTCACGCGAAGGCTGTCGCAGTCCTCGCCCATGGCGCCTTACGTCGAAGGAGAGCTGCTGCCGGGGCCGGACGTGGTGACGGACGATGAGCTGCTCGACAGCGCCCGGCTCCTGGCTCAGACCATATACCACCCCGTCGGCACCTGTAAGATGGGCAGCGACGAACAGGCGGTGGTCGACGAGCGTCTTCGCGTGCACGGCGTCGAATCGCTCCGTGTCGTCGATGCTTCGATCATGCCCACGATCACTTCCGGCAACACCAACGCCCCTGCCATTATGATTGGAGAAAAAGCGTCCGATATGATCCTCGAGGATGCGAAACGGTCATGAACGGCGAAAATGCCGTCGATGTGTTTTTGGTAGAGGGTAGTCGGGATCTTCTACGCTTCCCGCGCGCCTGTCGGCAGCCCGCCGGCGTTGACGATTCAGCTCGAACGGCCTGCTGAGCTTACGATGTCGGAAACTTCTGTCACCGCTGACGTCATTGAGCGCTTCAGATCCGCGATCGGGGCGGCCGGCGTCATCGACGACGCCTCGGACATGGCGGGCTACCTGGTAGACGAGCGCAAGCTGTTCCACGGAAGGACGCCGGTCGTGTTGCGTCCCGATTCCACCGAAGCGGTGGCAAGAGCCGTTTCCATCTGCGTCGAATCCGGAATCGGAATCGTGCCCCAGGGCGGCAACACGGGTCTTTGCGGTGGTTCGGTGCCGGACAAAAGCGGCAATCAAGTCGTTCTCTCCCTCGCGCGCATGAACCGGATCCGGGAGCTGGATCCCGTCAATTACACCCTGACGGCGGAAGCCGGTTGCGTGCTTGCGGATATTCAGCGCGCGGCAAGCGGGGCGGATCGACTATTTCCCTTGAGCCTCGCGGCGGAAGGGAGCTGTCAAATCGGCGGCAATCTTTCAACCAATGCCGGCGGAATCGCGGTGCTGCGCTACGGAAACGCCAGGGAACTCGTGCTCGGGCTGGAGGTGGTGCTTCCCGATGGTGGGATCTGGAACGGACTTCGGAGATTACGCAAGGACAACACCGGCTACGACTTGAAGCAGCTATTCCTCGGCGCCGAGGGCACGCTCGGCATCATTACCGCCGCGGTGCTGAAGCTTTTCCCGCTTCCAAGGGAAACGTGCACCGCCATGATTGCGTTTCGCGATCCGTCGGCCGCCACCGGGCTGCTCGCAAGTCTTCGCGAAAGCAGCGGCGATACCGTCACTTCCTTCGAATATATCCATCGTCAGTGCGTGGACCTGGTAATCCGGCACATGCCGGGACATATCGACCCCTTCGATCACCGTTACGAGCACTACGTCCTGGTGGAGCTTTCCGCCAGCCGAAGCGATGCAGGCCTGGACCAGATTCTCGAGTCGGTCTGTGGCGAGGGATTCGCGACCGGCGCACTGCTGGACGCGGTCGTCGCCTCCAGTGAGTCTCAGCGGGAGCAGCTCTGGTCCATGCGGGAAGCCATACCCGAAGCGCAGAAACACGCCGGGGTCTGCA
>DATIPL010000366.1:0-1946 GCA_035471965.1 Gammaproteobacteria bacterium | reverse complement strand
CGAAGGCGGCGAAGGTGGAGATGTTGATGATCACGCCGGACTTCTGCTTTTGCATGATGGGCGTGACCAGCCGCGTCGGGCGGACGACGTTCAGGAAATAGACCTCCAGGCCCCGGTGCCAGTCCTCGTCCGACAGCTCGAGGATCGGCGCCCTCGGGCCGTGGCCCGCGCTGTTCACCAGCACGTCGATGCGGCCCCATTTTACGACCGCTCCGTCGACCAGGCGCTCGAGATCCTCGTTCGATTGATTGGAGCCGGTGACGCCGATGCCGCCGAGTTCCTTGGCCAGCGCTTCTCCTTTTCCGGAGGAGGAGAGAATTGCGACATTGAATCCGTCGGCTGCCAATCTTCGTGCCGCGCCGGCGCCCATGCCGCTGCCGCCGGCGGTGATGATTGCTACTTTTTCAGCCATCGTTTACTCCGTAATCATTACGGTGCAATACGCTTCGCTATTGCACCCTACGTGTCTCGTCGCGGAACGGTGCAATTCGCTGCGCTATTGCACCCTATGCGTCTATTGCACCCTACGTGTCGATTGATCTGCCGAACTCTTTTTTGAAGCGCGCTTCGAACTCGTCCATCGTGAAGCTGTGGTTCTGGGTGCCGTGCTCGGCGATCTTGATGGCGCCCATCAGCGAGGCGATGCGGCCGGTGGTCTCCCAGTCCATGCCGTTCATGAGGCCGTAGAGCAGGCCGGCGCGGTAGGCGTCGCCGCAGCCGGTGGGGTCGGCGACCTGGATCGCTTTCGCCGCCGGAATCTGAACCGTGTCTTCCTTCGTATGGATCTCCGATCCGTCGGCGCCTTTGGTGATGATCAGCGCCTCCGTGCGTTCCTTGACGTCTTCCTTGCTGTATCCGGTGCGATCGGAGACGAGCTCCCACTCGTAGTCGTTGACCGTCACCCAGGTCGCTGCTTCGATGAAGTGCTTCAGGTCCTCGCCGTCGAACATGGGCAGCCCTTGGCCGGGGTCGAAGATGAAGGGGATGTGCTGCTCCGGAAACTGCGCCGCGTGGCGGATCATGCCTTCGCGTCCATCCGGCGAGACGATGCCGATTTCGATGCCGTCGGTGTCGCTGACGTTGTTGAGATGCGCGTAGTTCATCGCCCCGGGATGGAAGGCGGTGATCTGGTTCGCATCCAGGTCGGTGGTGATGAACGCTTGTGCGGTGAACTCCGTGTCGACGAGGGTGATGAACTTCTGGTTGATGCCGCGATCCGCCATCCATTTGGCGTAAGGTTCGAAGTCCTTGCCCACGGTGGCCATGGGATAGGCCTCCGCGCCCAGAAGCGACATGTTGTAGGCGATATTGCCGGCGCAGCCGCCGAACTCCTTGCGCATCTCCGGCACCAGGAAGGAGACGCTCAGCACGTGCACCTTGTCCGGAAGAATGTGGTTCTTGAAGCGGTCGTTGAAGACCATGATGTTGTCGTAGGCGACGGAGCCGCAGATCAGCGCGGACATGGCGTGACTCCTTGTTATGCGTTCAGACTTTCAGCCCAGGGGTCTGCGGCGGGTTGGAACCTGTCTCAAACAGCGAGCCCGCATGGGACAATAACGAGACAATGCGAAAGCAGGCTAAACCTGACATTCGTGAACCCACGGCTGCGGACGCGGGTCTACCCGTATCTGCTGCGTTGCGCCAGGAAACCACGCTCGACGTACCTGCGGGTACGCCTTCGCGTGCTTCCCGTCGCGCGCCTTGCAGCTATCGGCATCTCCGCGCCCCCGCCTCGCGCGCTCACGCATATTTCGGGTTTCCACGCGGAGTTTATGCGCCAGTAAACGAGCATTTCGAGCCTGTTTTTTTGCCGTATCGGCATGCGCAGCGCTCTCGAGACAGGTTCTAGCCGACTTTCTCATCGGGGAGCGCGGAACGTTTCTGCTGCTTTTTTCCTTCCGGGCGCCTGCCCGTGCCCAGTAATCTTTTCAGAAACGCGCCGGTGT
>DATIPL010000365.1:0-3239 GCA_035471965.1 Gammaproteobacteria bacterium | reverse complement strand
CGCTTCGATTTTCGCGCTGACGCGGAGGGTAATCTGAAGCTCATGGAGGTCAATCCAAATCCCGCCTGGTGCTGGGACGGCAAGCTCGCCCATATGGGCGAGCTCATGGGCCTCAGTCATGGGGGAGTTCTGAAGTTGGTTCTGGAGGCGGCGGAGAGAAGGTGCTTTGGTAATAATGTGTAGACGGTAGATGGTAGATGGGGAGTGAGTCCCATTTTGAACACCCATTCCCATCTGCCAACTACCATCTACCGTATTCCGACATATGACATACGAAGTACGAATCCCGTCACACCAACTCGCGAACCGCCTGATTTAATGAATCGTGAGCAAGCGCGCTCCCACAGCGGGCTTCGTTCCCGATATTCGATCTTCTATACGCCATCACACCAGCTCCCGCTTAATCTTCTCGTTCCATTCTCTGGCAAAAACCGGCTCCTCGCCCTCGTGTGCGTCGAGGCGGGCGTACACGTGAAAGCACTCGGTATCGGCCGTTACCCGGGTCTGGGCATGTATGCGAATACGCCATTCGTCACGCCGCAACAGCAGGCGCTCCGTGATCTCGGCTCGGGCGCTCAATGGATCGGATTCACCGATGGAGAATCGCCTCTCGACCGTGTGGCCGAGATCGAGATTGATGGCGTCCATGTGCATCACCGCACCCGCTTCAAGATCGCCCCCTTCGCTGAACAAGCGGTAGACCGTGTCATTGGTGATCAGATCACGCTCGTAGGTGCGTATGAATCGGTAGGGCCTAAGCGGCATCTTGCTCGTTGAGGCGGGTGCTGCTTCCGGGGCCGGGAAGGGCGCAAGCGTCGTGTCGTCGTCAGTCGGCGGGCGGATCGGAAGCTTGAAAGCGCTTCCCGCGGTGAAGATCGAAAGCTTCACCGGCCGCGGCGGCGGCCAGACCATGGGCCAGTAACAGGTGGAGATGGCCAGTCGAATGACGTGGTCAGGTAGAAAATGATGCGCAATATCGTTCATTTTCAGACGCGCGCGATATCGTTTTCCCGGCTCCAGCGCCTGCGGGTGCTCGTGGCTCTCACGATGCGTAAGATTGAGCACGCCGTAGGTCACCTGGGCCGAGGTCCCGTCCGGGAATACGTCGTTCAAGCGCGCCGCGACCAGCGCCACCGGCTCATCGACGGCGAACTCCAGATCGAGCTCTGGCGCACCCAGGATTTCGAGGTCGCTTTCCAGCGGCGTCGTGTCGAAGCAAAGCGAGCGGCCGTCGTCCGGCCGCTGGTCCATGGGCGCTTCGCCTTCGGATCCCAGTCCACACCAGTCACCGCCCGTGCTGCCGGTGGTCTGGGGTGAGCAGATCTCCAATGAGGCGGCGCCCGCGGGTACGTCTTCCAGCGCGGGCGCGCCGGTCAGATGCCAGGTCCGCGGCACGATGCGGTGGCTCGGCCAAGCGGCTTCCGCCACCCAGCGGCCCGGACGCTCCTCGTGAAACGGCTGCGGATCGACGCACTCCTGCATCCACGCGCGAAGCACGGGCTCGTCCATGATTCCGCTGTCGATATCTTTGAGCCAATGGTCCCACCAGCGCAGCGCTTCCTGCAGGTAGCCGATGGCAGGGCCGGGCGCGCCGATGTGTGGGAAGTTGTGCGCCCAGGGTCCGATGAGTCCCTTTTTCGGCCCCTTAAGGCCTTCGAGCAGGCGCGGCACCGCGTTGGAGTAACCGTCGGCCCAGCCGCCAACCGCGTAAACCGCGCACTTGATTTTGGAGAAGTCCTCGCACACCGAGCCCTGTTTCCAATAGTCATCACGTTTTTGGTGCGCGAGCCAGTGCGCGGCGAACGGATGATTGTTCTCCAAGCGCTCGAGCCACATGTCGCGCCAGCGATTGCCAACGATTTCCGGATCCGGCGGAAGGCCGTTGATGGAGAAAAATACGGATCCCCAGATCTGATTTTCGTTAAGGAGACAACCCCCTATGTAGTGCGCGTCGTCCGCGTAACGGTCGTCGGTGGAACAAAGCGTGATAATGGCTTTGAGCGGCCCGGGTGCGCGTGCCGCAACCTGAAGGCTGTTGAAGCCGCCCCAGGAGATTCCGGTCATTCCGACGTTACCCGTGCACCAGTGCTGGCCCGCCAGCCAGTCGATCACCTCGATGGCGTCGTCCTGTTCCTGCGGCAGGTACTCGTCCGCGAGTATGCCGTCGGAATCTCCCGAACCGCGCAAATCCACCCGCACCGCCGCGTATCCGTGGCCGGCGACGTAGCGGTGCATGGGTTCGTCACGGGCGCGCATGAAGTCCCGTTTTCGGTAGGGAATGTATTCAAGCACCGCGGGCACGGGGTGGATTGCAGCGTCTTCCGGCAGCCAGATGCGCGCCGCCAGGCGGCAGCCGTCCCGCAGCGGGATAAAGACGTTTTCGATCTCGCGAACCTGACGGGGCAGGTGGTCGCGCACGCGATAAGTCACGGTGCCTAACTAACCCGTGACGGCACGCCAGGGTCCGAGGTTTTGCGCCGACCAGAAGGCGAGCGCCAAATCCTCCCGCGCCTTCAGACCCTGCTCCAGTTCCCAGCAGTTGATACAGGCAAGTCGGAAGCCGCCCGGCGGCATGTGATGCTGTTCCGGCGGGAGATCTTCGTGAAAAGTGATCTGAACGCTGGTAATGCCGTCACGGGTCAGGAGACCGTCGACGAAGTCCTTCGGCGGTTTCTCGTACCTGACCCCATGAGCACCGAACAGCACCACGCTGTAGCCTTCGCGCCGATCATCGTCAGGATAGCGCCAGCGTCTGCGCGAATAGAGCTCGACTATGGCCTCTAGCCAGCCCCGGCCGTACAGATCCGGCCACTGATCGGCGAATCTCAGGTGCACCTCGATGATTTTTCCGCCGATGGTTTCCAGATTTGCGGCCCCGCTGTAACCGCGCAGATTTTTTCTGAACCAATCGCCGCAGTAGGCTTCCAGTTCAGGCTTCTCCCCGGCGGATACGGTCCAGTAATCGAACACGCCGTCGCCAATCGATTTGCCGGTCGTGTGCCGCCACCACTGCGCCTCGCCGCCCAGGAGAACGACGTCCGAGCTGATGTGCTCACCCTGCATCAGTGTCATCCACATGTGTCCCGCATGCATATTGGCGGCAAATTCCTGCTCCGTGCGGACTATGTGCCCACCGACGCCCATACCGTGCATGTTGTAGATAGGCTTGCTGAAGACGGGAAATCCGGGAGGCGGCACGCCGTGGGGAGCGCCCGGGATCCCCTGCGTGTCGCACACCA
>DATIPL010000364.1:0-1906 GCA_035471965.1 Gammaproteobacteria bacterium | reverse complement strand
CGACGACGTTGTCCGCGAATCCTGGGGCGCCATGAGGCTCGAATTTCTCAACTGCTCGCGTGCCCATGCGCAGTACGCCGGGGATTACGGCTCCGGCCAGATGGACTTGACCCGTCTTTCCGCCATTGAAGGCCTGGACTGTGATGATCCAAACGGCGCGGTCGTCTCCGGCAATCCCGCGCTCTCGGGCGCCTGGTTCAATCCGGCGCGTGACGGCCAGGGCTTCATCCTGGAATTCGTCGGCGAGACCGAGCTGCTGGGCTACTGGTTCACCTACGACAACGACGGCGGCCAGATGTGGCTGATCGGCCTGGGTGACGTCGATGGCGCCGGCCAGGCTGTGCTGAACATGCAACGCTCGAGCGGGGGACGTTTCGGCGACCAATTCGATCCGGAGTTGGTCGAACTTCAGGACTGGGGACAAGTTGGCTTCGAGTTCGACGAATGCGACAACGCCGCCTATACCTGGCTTGCGCCAGCACCGTACTCCAACGGAGGTTACAATATCAGTCGGCTGACCGCCCTGAAGAACACAGATTGCTGAATAATCGCCAAGGAGGGGCTGGTGTACCCGAGTCGCGAGATTTCCGTGCTGTTTTGCGCCCTGCTGCTGGCGCTTGCCGTCCCGCGGGACGTTTTCGCTCATCACTTCAGGGGTCTGCAGGGCTCACCTGAACTGAGCTCGGCATCGGCGATCGTCATCGACGATGCAGGCCAGGTGATCTATGGCAAGGATGCCGACACGGTTCGTCCCATTGCTTCGATCACCAAGCTGATGACCGCGATGGTGATCCTCGATAGCGGCCTCGATCTGGATGAAGCCGTCACGGTTACCCGGAAAGACCGCGACCTCGTTCGCTTGACGGGCTCACGACTGGAATTCGGGGCAACGCTGAGCCGGCGCGAAATGTTGCTTTTGGCCGTCATGGCGTCGGAGAACCGGGCCGCGGCAGTACTGGGTCGGACCTACCCGGGCGGCACCGCGGAATTCGTCCGGCAGATGAACCTCAAGGCGCAGTCGCTCGGCATGAACAAGAGCCGATTCGCCGACGCGGCCGGGCTGCGCGGTGAAAACGAATCCACCGCGCGGGACCTGGCGAAGCTGCTGGAGGCGGCGCGCAAATATCCATTGATCGTACAGGCCAGCACCGCGCGGCAGATGCAGGTGTGGCCATATGCCAACCGCGGTCCGCTCAGCTACGCCAACACCAACCGCCTGCTCAAGAACCCGACCTGGGACATCTCGCTCAGCAAGACGGGTTACATCTCCGAAGCGGGCCGCTGCCTGGTCATGGAAGCGGAGATCGACGGCGAGCGCATGTCCATCATACTGCTCAATTCCTTCGGCAAGCTGACGCCGTACGGCGATTCCAACCGCCTGCGGCAGTGGCTGACCTCCGGTCGCACCATCGCGCCATAAGTCGCGGCGAGGGCGCCGCTCCTACAAGGTTTCCGTAACGTTGCGAAATGGCTGTAGGAGCGGCGCCCTCGCCGCGATTTCAGATCGTTCGGGTCGCCACTGCGGGCGATACGAGGGAGGCCCTGCGCGCCGGGCCCAGCACGGCCAGCTGTCCGATCACGACCAGCGCCAGCATGGCCACCGGCACGAGCACCAGCAGCGAGCCGGGATCGAGGTCGAAGGCCTGGACCAGGAACATGTTGAGGCCGATTGCCAGTGCCGCGCCGACCACAACCCCGGTCAGGCTGATCAGCAGGTTTTCCACCATGAAATACTGCGCGATGGCGCCACGACTGGCGCCCAGCGCCCGGCGGGTGCCGATCTGCTTGGTGCGGCGGCTGACGCTGAAACTTGCGAGGCCGACGATGCCCAGCGAGGTGATCAGGAGCAGCAATACGACGGTGAAGGTCAGCATCTTGATCATGGAGGCATCATCCCGGTACGAGC
>DATIPL010000363.1:0-7479 GCA_035471965.1 Gammaproteobacteria bacterium | reverse complement strand
GGAATCGCGTATGCCGGCCTGGACACCTATATTCTCAGGGGAAGGGCGCCGTGGACCCTGCGTCATCACGCCGACCATACGCGGCTCAAGAGGGCCAGCGAGTGCCCGAAAATCGATTATCCGAAACCGGACGGGGTGGTGAGCTTCGACAAGCTTTCCTCGGTATTCCTTTCCGGCACCAATCACGAGGAAGATCAACCGGTCCATTTGCAGCTCAAGGATCCTTCGGTCGCCATCGAGGTGAATCTCAAACACTACGACGCACCCGAGCAACGCTATTGTCCGGCGGCTGTTTATGAAATTGTTCGCGACGACGACGGCACCAATCCGCGGCTGCAGATCAACGCGCAGAACTGCGTGCATTGCAAGACCTGCGACATCAAGGATCCGACCCAGAATATCAACTGGGTCACTCCAGAAGGTGGAGGGGGTCCGAATTATCCGAATATGTAAAAAAGTGATTGGTGATTAGTGATTCGAACCTACGATACTTCGATTCAAGCAGTGCCTACTAATCACTAATCACGAATCACTTTTGCAGAGCGTATCAGGGCACCGTCAGAGACATGTAGGTTTACAAATGGCTATTTATAAAGCACCCGTCCGCGACATGCAGTTCGTCCTCCACGAGCTGCTCGAGGCCGAGACCGAGTTCAGGGCCCTGGGATTTGACGAGGCCAGCAGCGACGTAATTGACGCCATCCTCGAGGAAGGGGCCAAGTTCTGCGAATCGGTGATCTTTCCCACCAATCGGGTCGGTGATGCGGAAGGGTGCAGGTTCGAAAACGGTAAGGTCACCACCCCCGGCGGATTCCGGGAAGCCTACAAGGCGCTTTGCGAGGGCGGCTGGATGTCGCTCGCCTGCGATACCGACTACGGAGGTCAAGGGCTGCCCAATACGCTGAGTGTTTTTTTCGAGGAGATGCTGCAGTCCGCCAACATGGCATTCAGCCTTTATCCAGGGCTGACCCGAGGCGCCTACGTGGCGATGAAGGCACACGCATCGGAGGAATTGAAACAGCGTTACCTGCCGAAGATGGTGGAAGGCACGTGGAGCGGCGCGATGGCGCTCACCGAGTCTCACTGTGGAACCGACCTGGGAATGTTGCGAACCCGGGCGGAGCCTCAGGAGGACGGCAGCTTTCACTTGAACGGGACGAAGATTTTCATCACCGGCGGTGAGCACGACCTGGCAGAGAACATCATTCACCTGGTGCTCGCCCGGCTTCCGGAGGCGCCTCAAGGCACCAAGGGAATCAGCATGTTTCTGGTGCCCAAGTTCCTGCTCAATGAAGACGGCAGCCTCGGTCGACGAAACGGTTTGAGCTGTGGATCCATCGAGCACAAGATGGGCATCAAGGGTGCATCCACCTGCGTAATGAATTACGAGAACGCCAAGGGCTGGCTCGTTGGCGAGCCCCATCGTGGCCTGCACGCCATGTTTTCGATGATGAACCACGAGCGAATCATGGTGGGGCAGCAGGGCCTTTCCCAGGCGGAGGTGGCGTACCAGAGCGCAGCCGATTACGCACGTGAGCGCGTCCAGGGTCGTGCGCCCACCGGAGCGAAGTTTCCCGACCAGCCGGCGGATCCCATCATCGTGCACCCGGACGTGCGTCGCATGCTGCTCAACTCCCGGGCGCTGAGCGAAGGCGCCAGGGCGCTGCTCGGCTGGGTCGCGCTGCTGACGGACCGGGAAGAGCGCCATCCGGACGCGGAAGAGCGCGAAGCGGCGGAGGACCTGGTGGCCCTGCTCACTCCGGTGGTCAAAGCCTATTTCACCGATATGGGCACCGAAGCCTGCAACAACTGCCTGCAGGTATTCGGCGGTCATGGCTACATCGAAGAGTGGGGCATGGAGCAGCTGGTTCGCGACGTACGCATCTCGCAGATTTACGAAGGCGCAAACGGCGTCCACGCCATGGATCTGGTGGGGCGCAAGCTGCCCATGCACCGGGGACGCCTGGTGCGGCGCTATCTGGATCTATTGAATGCTTTCGTCGAAGAGCATGGTCGGGACGACAAGCTCGAAGAGTTCACGGCGCCGCTGGGCGAGGCGGTGAAACGACTGGCCGAAGCCACCGCATGGCTTGCCGAGGCGGCTCCGAAGAATCCGGACGAGGCCGGCGCCGCGGCGTATGACTATCTGCGGCTGATGGCGCTCACCGCCATCGGTCACATGTGGGCGAATTCCGCCAGGGTTGCGGTAAACAAGGTGGACGGAGACAACACCGGTTTTTACCAGGCAAAGCTCGCTACCGCGCGCTATTACATGAAGCGGGTGATGCCTCAGACCACGGCACTCCTGGCGTCGCTCACTTCCGGCAGCGACACCCTGATGGCGCTCGACGCCGAGGCATTTTGAGCAAGGCGCCTACCGCGTCGGTCCCGGCGATGCTCGCGGGTGGAGATCCTCGTAATCGCGTCGACGCGGCGCAGCTTCAGAAGTGGCTCGAGGCCGCCATCGAGTACGCCGATGGTTGCCGCGAAGCCATTTCGCGAACCCGCGGAAAAGGCGTCGAAATCGATGCCAAACCGGACCTGTCCATAGTCACCAACGCGGATCTCGCCGCGGAGCGCGCATTTCGCCGGCGCGTGGAACGTGACTTCCCGGACATGGGAATCATCGGGGAAGAGCTCGGCGCGTCGCGGCCGCAAGCGGCGTACCAGTGGGTCATCGATCCGGTGGACGGAACCGCCGACTTTGCGCGCGGCCTGCCCACATGGGGCAGCATCATCGGGCTCTTCTTCGACGGAGCGCCCATCGTAGGCGTCATTGATCATCCGGATCTCGGGATCAGGGTGCACGCGGCTCACGGTCTCGGAGCTCATTGCAACAATGCGCGCATCAGTCTGGAGGAAACCGAGTCGAGCCGGAGCGCGATGTCGGGACAGGTCGGCTTACCCTCACGTTCGAGCTTTACCCGCTGCAGCAGGGACGGGCATGTATTTGATGCCCTCGCACGCGCACATCCGGATTTCAGGGCCTTGCGCACCTGTCTCACACACACCTACGCCGCTACGGGGCAGCTCGACGCGGCGGTGGAATGGGACGCGAACCTGTGGGACCTGGCCGCCACGCGCATCATCGTCGAAGAGGCAGGCGGGCGCTACGTCTGTGTGCGCGAGCGCGAGCAAGCGGGAGCGGCTAGGCTCTACAGCGCCGTGTTCGGGCGGCCGGCGCTGGTCGAACGCATTGCCGTGATGATCGCGGCCCATATCTGAGCCGCGACGCAGACCGAATCCTTGCGCGGAGCCTGAGTGGGAATCGATGGTGCGTCGATTTTCTGCATGCTGTTCATTCCACTGGAGCGAATTCTATGAACATGACGGTGGCCATCGCGGCCGGTGGCGCCTTGGGCGCGTTGTCTCGTTACTGGGTGTCCATCGGCGTGCACAAGCTTGCGGGCGGCGAATTTCCCTACGGCACGCTGACGGTCAACGTCGCAGGCTCGCTGTTGATGGGCGCCCTTTATGTGCTTTTCATCGAGCGCATGGGTATCGACCCCGTTTGGCGCGGCGCGCTGCTCATCGGTCTCCTCGGTGCGTTCACGACCTTCTCCACCTTTTCCATTGAAACGCTCAATTTGGTCGAAAACGGCGAATCACTCAGGGCCGTGGCCAACGTCGCAGCCAGCGTTATCTTATGTATCGCCGCCTGCTGGATCGGCATGGTGGCGGGGAGGCAGCTATGAACGCCGAGAAGGTGATCGTGGTCAGGGTCTATCTCACCGAAGCCAGCGGCATGCTGAAGTCGTTGTTAAATTACCTGCACGATGAGAGCAAGGTGCACGGCGTCACGGTATTCCGCGGTATCACGGGTTTCGGCAAATCGGGTCGCTACCACTCGTCTACGCTGATGGACATGTCGCTGGACCTGCCGGTGGTGATCGAGTTCTTCGAATCGCCGCACCGAGCGGCGGCCATCATCGAGCATTTGAATACCACGGTAGAGCCGGGACATATCGTTTACTGGGAGGCGCGCATGAATGCGAACACCACCAGCGATCGGGAGAACGGCGATATCGCGCGGTAACCCCTTTGTAATCCAGCTACGTTTATAAGCACGGAAATCTGGCGAAGAACGAGGCTTGGACGACCGATGACTTGCATTCATCCGGCAGCTCGCGCGCTGCGCACCCTCATTTTCTCCGTCGCCTTGTTCTCGATTTCAACTGGCGCCGTGCAGCCCAGGGCCGCGGCACTGTCGCAGGATGAGGTGCCCGAGCCGCTGAGGCCCTGGGTAGAGTGGGCGCTCTACGGCCACGAGTCGCGGCGCTGTCCTTTCCTCTACCGCGAGTTCGACGACAAGCGCTGCCTGTGGCCCGAAGTGCTCGAGATCCGCGTGGGCCCGTCGGGCGTGAGCTTCAGCCAGAGCTGGCGCCTTTTCATCGACGGATTCATTCCGCTTCCCGGTGATGCTTCCTTTTGGCCCCAGGATGTCCACCTTGACGACACTCCGGCGACGGTCTCCACGGATGGCGCAACACCCAGAGTGCGCGCGCCCGCCGGCGCGCATACCGTGACCGGCCGGCTGCCCTTCGAGCGCGCGCCGGAGTTCTTACAGATCCCTGCCCAGACTGGACTGATAGAACTGGAGATCTCGGGACGGAAAATCGAGGCGCCCGAGCTCGACGAAAAGGGACGACTGTGGCTTTCCGCTGATGCGGCGCGGCGGGAGGGCGCGCCCGAGGTCAAGAATACACTGGAGCTTCGGGTGTTCCGGCAGGCGGTCGATGGCGTGCCGCTTACGGTCTCCACCCGCATGGAGCTCGACGTCTCGGGCGAGCATCGTGAGGTTCTTCTCGGCCCGGTGCTGCTCCGCGATGCCATACCCCTTTCGCTCCAAAGCGCACTGCCGGCCCGCCTGGAGCCCGATGGTCGCATGCGCGTGCAGGTGCGTCCCGGTCGCCACGTGCTCAGCCTGGGCTCCCGTCAGCCGGGACCCATCACCGCGCTGTCGCGGCCGGACGCGCCGGCGCCGTGGCCGGAAACCGAAATCTGGGTGTTTTCCGCCCGAAACGATCTGAGGCTCGTCGAGATCGAGGGGGTTTCCAGCGTCGATCCGCGGCAAACGTCGCTGCCGCAAGAGTGGCGAGCTCTGCCCGCCTATCGGGTCGAGCCCGGCGATACCTTTGGCATCATCGTCAAGCGACGCGGCGACCCGGAGCCCGAAGCGGATCGGCTCGACCTGACGCGCACGCTGTGGCTGGATTTCGACGGCGGCGGCTACACCGTCAACGACCAGATCGGCGGTCAGCTGAGCGCCAGCTGGCGGCTGGAGGCGGAACCGGTGCTGAATCTAGGCCGCGTCGCGTTGGACGGTGAATCCTGGTTTATCACCCGCCGCACGGGCTCCGAGCGCAAGGGCGTGGAGCTTCGCCGCGGCGATTTGAATCTGTCCGCGGACGCCCGGATCGAGCCGCGCGACGCGCTGCCCGCGGTCGGATGGGACCACGATTTTCAATCGCTGCATGCGAGCCTGAATCTGCCGCCGGGCTGGCGGCTTTTTTCGGCCAGCGGCGTCGATCGCGTCAACCACACCTGGATTTCCCGCTGGACGCTGTTCGATTTGTTTCTGCTGCTGATCACCGCTGCCGTCGCCGCAAAGCTGTGGGGCTGGAAGTGGGGCGTGGTGGCGCTGCTGGCCGTCGGCCTCGTATTTCACGAGCAGGGCGCGCCGAGACAGGTGTGGCTGCACATCTTTGCCGCCACTGCGCTGCTCGGCGTATTGCCCAAGGGAAGGTTTTCCCGCTGGGTGGGCCTTTATCGTTACCTCGCTCTGGGCGCGTTGCTGATCCTTTTCATACCGTTTGCAGTAGACCAGGTGCGGGCGGCGCTGTTCCCGCAGCTGGAACGCCCGTGGCAGACCCAGCCCGTCGGCACGGCGGCGCCGGGCCGCGTGGCGATGGAGGCAGAGGCGCGCAGATCCCGCCTCGGAGCGCCGCAGGCGGCGAAACCCGCGCTGTCCGAAGACAGACCCAGCGAGTCGCTTTTGCCGCGGTCAATCAGCAGTCTCCCGGAATCCTATTACGCCGACGAGCTCACCCGAATCGATCCCAAAGCCAACATACAGACCGGTCCGGGGCTGCCGCGCTGGCAGTGGCAGCGGGCCGAGCTTTTCTGGAACGGGCCGGTGTCCCGCGGGCAGTCCTTGCAGCTGGTGTTGCTTTCCCCCGGCGTAAACCTGGTGCTGCGTCTCATTTCGGTGCTGCTGCTGGCCCTGCTGGCGGCGCGAGCGCTCGACCTCAAGGGCCATGGGCTCATCGGGTTTCGTCGTTCCGCCGGCGGCGGAACCGCCGCCGCGTCGCTGATAGCGGGAATTCTGGTGGCCGGTGTTCCGGACCCGGCAAGCGCCATCGAGATTGCGCCGCCGGCGGGTGCCAGCGTGGTTCCCGGTCCGGAGCTGCTGGAGGAACTGCGCCGGCGATTGCTCGAGGCGCCCGATTGCGTGCCCGGTTGCGCCACTCTTCCGCGCATGAGCCTGGAGGCGGCGGGGGAGACGTTGAGCGCCCGAATGGAGGTGCACGCGCAGGCGGAGGTGGCGGTGCCGTTGCCCGGCCGTCACGGCGCCTGGCTTCCGCAGCGCGTGCAGCTCGACGGTTTTGCTGCGGACGGCGTGTTTCGCGATCAAAAGGGCCACCTGTGGGTGGCGCTCCAACCCGGGGTCCATCAGCTCACGGTGAGCGGACGGCTGCCCGCGCGGGAGCGGGTGGAAATCGCGCTGCCGCTGAAACCCTCCCGGGTCGATGCAAGCGCCGACGGCTGGGAGGTCGACGGTATCCATGAAAACGGCATTGTCGGCCAGCAGATCCAGCTGCGCAGGATCCGCGGCGCAGAATCCCGTCCCGAATCCCTGGAGCCCGGCGCGCTGCCGCCTTTCGTGCGCGTCGAGCGTACCCTGCTGCTGGGTCTGGAATGGCGGGTCGCGACGCGAATCTATCGCGTTTCTCCGCCGGGCTCGGCCATCGTTCTCGAAGTTCCGCTGATTCGGGGCGAAGCGGTGACCAGCGAAGGCGTGCGGGTGGAAAACGACCGCGTCCTGGTGAGTCTCTCCGCCAACGCCACCCAGACGGGCTGGGAATCGGTGCTCGAGCAGCGACCGGACTTCGAGCTGCGGGCACCCGAGGTGACCACCTGGACAGAGGTGTGGCAGCTCAACGCGAGCCCCATCTGGCACGTGGAGACATCGGGAATTCCCGTCATACATCGGCAGCAGCAGGGACGCCGGTTTCCCCAGTGGCGTCCGTGGCCCGGGGAGCGGGTGTCCCTGAGAGTGACCCGTCCCGAGGGCGTGGAGGGAAGAACCCTCACCATAGACACGTCCAGTCTGGTGCTCAGACCCGGCCGGCGGGCGACCGATGCCGATTTCACCTTCGAGGCCCGAAGCAGCCAGGGGGTGCAGCATCCGCTCGCGCTGCCGCAGGGTGCAGAGCTGCAATCGGTCATGATCGACGGTCGCTCCCAGCCGATTCGCCA
>DATIPL010000362.1:0-3359 GCA_035471965.1 Gammaproteobacteria bacterium | reverse complement strand
GGTCCCGGGAAGCATACGGTCGATGACGGCGGCGTCATAGCGGCTCTCCAATGCCAGATACATGCCGTCCTTGCCGTCAGCCGCGTGATCTACGGTGTGACCGGCCTCCTCCAGGCCGCGCTGAAGATAGGCAAGCGTTTGTTTGTCGTCTTCGACGATGAGAACACGCATTTCGGGCAAAGCGCCGGGGGCGCGCATGAAGCGTGGGTGAAAGTCGCGCGGCTGCCCGTGCGGCGGCATCACACTGACGGGGCGGGGGAAAAATTTCAACCTCGAATCTCCGTCCCGTGACGGGGCGCTGGTTCCGGGGACGGGCCTCCAGGGACCGGCGTTCCCTTTCTGCTGATGGGAGAGCGCCGGAGAGGGGGTGAAAACAATGAGCCTGTCATCATTGCCCGGACCCTGTCGCGCCGGTGGACCTGCCGCCGGATCGCGAAGCGAAGGGGGGAGGTGAACGCGAGGACAAGGGGAACGAAGCCGCGACGGTCACCCACCCCCGATCTGCCACAAGGTTGGCCGGGACGCCTAGGGAGGATGGCGTCCCGGCCGGGAGGACAAGGCCTTGGGGGATCAGGCCTTGTCCAGGGGAACAGCGATGAAGCGGTCGTTGCCCTGGCGCGAGACCAGCAGCAGAACGGCCTTGCGATTGGCCTGACTTTCCAGCGCCTCGATCACTTCCTCGGGGGTGGTCACCTTCTTGTTGCCCACGCGCTTGATCACGTCTCCGGCCTGCAAGCCTTCGCGCGCCGCGGCGCTGTTGCGCTCCACGTCGACGATTACGACGCCTTCGGCGTCATCGGGCAGACGGAGTCGCTGCTTGTATTCCGGGGTCAGGGGCGCCAGCGCGACGCCGAGCCTGGCCTGATCCGAACGCTTGGAACCGGAAGATTTCATCGCCGTCATCTCGTCGCCGGGCATGCGCCCGACCTTGACGCTGACGACCTGCTCGTTGCCGTCACGCAGTATGCGTACCTCGGACTTCTCGCCAGCGTTTGCCGCCGCAACCAATCGCGGCAGATCCTTGAGACGGTCGACCGTCTGACCGTCGAATGCGAGGATGAGATCGCCTGTCTTCAGCCCGGCCTGATCCGCGGGTCCGTTCGGCTCCACGCTCGCAACCAGTGCGCCCTTGGCCTCGTCGAGATCAAGGCTCTGGGCGATTTCCTCGGTGACCTCCTGGATCTGCACGCCCAGGAATCCCCGCTCTACCCGGCCGGAATCCTTGAGCTGTTCGACGATGGTCTCGGCCATGGCCGAAGGAATGGCGAAGCCGATGCCGACGTTGCCGCCGCTGGGAGAAAAAATGGCGGTGTTGATACCGATGACCTTTCCATCCCTGTCGAAAAGTGGACCGCCCGAGTTGCCGCGATTTATCGGAGCATCGATCTGCAGATAGTCGTCGAATGGGCCCGACTGGATATCCCGCCCCCGGGCCGAGATGATCCCGGCCGAAACGCTCCCGCCGAGGCCGAAAGGATTGCCGACGGCAATGACCCAGTCGCCGACCTGCGCCGCGTCGGAGTCACCGAATTGCACGTAAGGAAAGGGCTCATCGGCTTCAATCTTGAGCAACGCCAGGTCCGTTTTGGGGTCGCGGCCGATGATTTTCGCCGGGTATTGATCGCCGCCGTTCACGGTAACGGTGATCTCCTCGGCCTGGTCGATGACGTGGTTGTTGGTGACCACGTAGCCATCCGGGTCGATGATGAATCCCGAGCCGAGTGCTCTGGCCTTGGGAACCGGCCCCATCTGCGGCTGACCCGGGAAACCGCGGCCGAAGAAATCGCGGAAGTAACGCTCGAATGGGGAGCCCTCCGGAAAATGGAATTCCGGAGCGACCGCTGTTTCGACCCGGGCTGTGGTGGCGATGTTGACCACCGCGGGCTGCACCGCCTTCACCAGCTTGGCGAAGCTTTCCGGCCTGTCGACGGTGATCTGTGCCGGCGTCACCGCCGCCAAAGCGGTTGTTGGCGGAGCGCTCAGCTGGGTCGCTGCCGCAACGGCGGCCACGATGGCTGCCGATGCCAAAAACTTCCTGTGATGACGCGCGAACATCCCCGCGCGCCCGCTCTTTGATGCTCGCATGAAATACCTCCTCGTAATCCGTTTGGCTTAACCGGCGCCTGTCTCCGGCGCCGGAACGTCTGATTCGAGGCCCGAGCTTAACGCGGCGCTGTTTACCGGGAGGTGTACGGAAGATTAAATTTCGGTAAGTTTGGTACTCCGATGCGAGGCATCCGGGCCGGCGGCGCACAGCGGATGCGACTTTCTGTCCATATTTCAGTACCTGAGGGGTTTCCAGGCAGGGAAGAAATTCTCTTCATAGACCTGGACCAGGCCGAAGGAAGATTCAATCGGGATAGAGTGCCGGAGTCCGCCTGCGGTTCCGATCCGGCGCCGGATATTTCAGAGATCGAAGATTTCATGGCCATCGCCAGCCGAAACGGCCCGCCTCTGCGACGCGAACGGATCAACGCTTCGCCGCCGGCCCGGCATCTCGATCTTCCGTCCGTCCCTGGAGGCGACTGATGTCGGAAGGCAACTACCCGGTGGAACTGGAAGCTCCCGACATCTCGCCTTACCAGGAGGGCAACACCGGGGTCGATTACGTTTACACCTTCGACAGCAACGCCCCCGGACCGCACGTCATGGTGAGCGCGGTAGTGCACGGTAACGAGCTTTGCGGCGCGATCGTGCTGGATTTTCTATTGAAAAACGAGGTGCGCCCGGTAAACGGCAAGCTGACGCTGGGTTTCATGAACGTTGACGCCTATCGAAGCTTCGACCCGGCGGACCCGGGTGCCTCTCGGTTCCTGGAAGAGGATTTCAATCGGATCTGGAGCGGCGAGATCCTGGATGGCAAACGAAACAGCGCAGAGCTCAAACGCGCAAGGGAAGTGCGGCCGATTATCGAGCAGGTGGACTATCTGCTCGACGTGCACTCCATGCAGCACCCCACGGTCCCTTTGCTGCTGTGCGGTCCTAAAGTAAAGGGACAGCGGCTGGCACGCGCTGTCGGTGCGCCCATGCACATCGTGGCCGATGCCGGTCACTCGGCCGGTATCCGCATGCGTGATTACGGCGAATTCGTCGATGAGAGCAGCCACAAGAATTCCCTGCTGATCGAATGCGGACAGCACTGGAGCCTCTCGAGCGCGGACGTCGCGAAAGACGTGGTGCTGCGATTCCTCGGCAGCTTTGAAATACTGGATCCGGAGTTCATCGACCAGCATCTGGAACACGCTCCGCCGCCGATGCAGCATGTGATTCAAGTCACCGCACCGGTGACCATCGAGACGGATCAGTTTCAATTCGTCGACGACTATTACGGCATGGAGATCATTCCAAAAGCGGGCACC
>DATIPL010000361.1:0-4105 GCA_035471965.1 Gammaproteobacteria bacterium | reverse complement strand
ACTCTACAGGTTCTGCTCGCGGAGCTGTCTGGACAAGTTCGAGGCACGGCCTGATCAATTTATCGGCCAGCGAAAGGAGGAGACGTCATGAAGCCCGGTATTTCACTTGTTGCGGTCGGGCACGCCACGAGCTTGCTGATCGCCGTCACCTTCGTTCTCTGCGTCGCATTCGACCTGCTGTTTCCTCAGGCCGCGATGTACCAGGTGTGGCTCAAGCTCCTGCCGGGTTTCGAGTGGCTGTCCTGGCAAAGCTTCCTGCTCGGCCTTATCGAGAGCTACGGCTACGGCTGGTACATCGCGCTTGTCTGGGTGCCGATTTACAACCTGGCGGCATCTCGTCAGGCAAGAAGACACGCCTCGAGGTACGGGGATTGGAAATAGTCGAGACGAGGGTCGTACCTTCAGCCGACGCAGAGTTTATAACCGAAGTTCGGTATTAAGCAGGAGAGTTCGATGACGAAGAGTTCGAAAATGACACTGGCTGCGTTTGCAATCGCTTTTTTCTCCGGGCCCGTCGTAGCCGACAGTGACGACGCTGGGCTGAAGCAGCTGGAGCAGCAGATTCAAGCCCTTCAGGCGCGCGTCAAGGCGCTGGAAGCTCGGCAGACGTTCACAAGCTTCATGCCGAACATCGCGGAACGTTTTCACGTCATGCACCGCGCCGGCGAGGCAGGCGACTGGGCGGTGGCGTCTCACGAGCTGGAGGAGTTGAAGCGAATCACCTCACTGTCTCCCACCGTTGACAAGGAGAAAGGCCAGCTAATGATAGGAATGATGGGTTCAAGCTACGAGGCGCTTGAGGAAGCGATCGAGCACGGGGACCAGAAGAAGTTCGCGAAAGCGCTCAATCAGACTATCACTACCTGTAATTCGTGCCATGTCGCAACCGGCAGTGAATTCGTCGAAGTGACTCTGGATGCGGAAGAGTCTTTAAGCATGAGACATCCCCATCGATTGATGCGACGAGAGATGCCCAGTGGGCATACCCACGGACATGACCCGGCGACCGGTATGGACGGCATGACGGGACCCGGGACTATGAACAAGGATGACCACGACGACGCCGGCAAGGCGCCGCACGGGCACGAGAAACCTCACGACGACACGAGCATGCCCGCGCACAAGCACAACTGAATATGTACCACGCTGCTTCTACGGCGGGTAGCAATTTATATTAATGGAGTAACCGAAATGTATGGCTTTTCTTTGACCTATTCCGGAACGCTTGAGCAGGCCGTTGCCGCGGCAACCGCGGCCCTTGCCGCGGAAGGCTTCGGCATTCTCACCCAGATCGACGTGGATCAGACCTTGCGGTCAAAGATCGGCGTCGAAGTACGCCCTTACAAGATATTGGGCGCGTGCAATCCGTCTCTCGCGCACCGGGCGCTCGAGGTCGATCCGGACATCGGCCTGCTGCTTCCCTGTAACGTCGTCGTCCGCGAGGAGGCGGACGGTACCGTGACGATTGCGTTCATGGACCCCGAGGCGGTTCTGTCGCTTACCGACAATCCCGCTGTGGCGGCGCTCTCCAGCGAAGTGCGCGAGCGCTTGCAGCGCGTGCACCGGGCGCTGAGCGCAAAGGACGCGGCTTGAGCGCCGTGATGGTAACTCGATGGCTCGTGCCAGTCGTGTTTGACGAATGACTTTGAGGTGGACGCAGATGAACAAATCCTTTGTGGAGAAATTGATCCTGGTTTTAACGCTGGGAGTAACGGCATCGGTCGCTGCGGCGCCGAGCGTGTACATTCCGCTGGGAAACGCGAATCAGGTTCAGGTGATTGACGCGGCTAGGAATAGCGTAACCGGCGTCGTGGAAGGCGTCGAAAACGCCCACGGCCTCGCCGTCACGCCGGACGGGCGTTTCCTGGTGGTGGGCTCCTATAGTGAGCTGCCCCCCGGAGCGGAGGAATCTCCGCCGCGCCCCGAGGGCATGTCCGAGGCCGAGCATGAGAGGCATCACGCCAGACCGAACCGGTCTGCTCCCGCCGAGGTGGGAACGAGTTACGTCTCCGTGGCCGACACGGATACCCGAAAGGTTTTCCGGCGTATCGATGTTCGCGGTGCGGTGCATCACGTGGCCGTGTCGCCGGATGGAAGATTTGCGGTCACCACGCACCCTGGGGCGGGGGGCATCAGCGTAATCGCGATGGATGCCTTTGCGGTGATACGCACGGTTCCAACGGGCCCGGCGCCGAACTACGCTGTGTTCGCCGGCGACGGACGCAGCCTATTCGTCACCAATTCCGGCGACAACACCGTCAGCGAAGTTGCGGTGGGAACCTGGAAAGTTCTTCGTAATTTCCCCAGCGGCGGGTCGCCGGAACATCTGGTGCTTTCCGAAGACAGCCGCACGCTCTACGTCAACAACGTCGCCGACGGCACCGTTTCGGTCATTTCCGTGGAAACAGGGCGTGTGACCGGCACCATCGAGATAGGCACCGCGCCCCACGGCGTCGACATTTCCGACGACGGCCGCACGCTTTTCGTGAGCAGCCAGGGCGACGACAAACTGGCGGCAATCGATCTCGCGAGCGGCAAATCCCGGACGCTGGCTCTCGGCCCTGCACCCTATCATGTGACCACCGTTCGGGGCAGCGGCAAGCTGTATGTTTCCAGCCGCGCCGAGAACCGGATCTGGGTCGTGGACCAGAATACTTTGTCGGTAGTCGGTGAGGTGGTGATCGGCGGGATCGGACATCAGATGGTGGTCGCTGCGCGTTAGAGGGAAGCTCGTCCATACACGGCCGGAGAGTATCGGCAGCCGGGCGGCCGCTTCCGCGTATCGATCACGACCGACTTCTGCGCATCCCGCCTGAGACGATATGCCGGTGGTCTCGAGGAGCAAATCGGCTGTTTTGATGGTTCGGCAAAATTCGAAGACGCAGAGGATGATTTTGACGTCGCTGTTTCGAGCGGCCGTCGTTGTCGTCGTTGTGGCGGGGGTGTTTCTGCTCCTCGATCTATATTCCGGGCTCCGGCTCGGCGACTCGATGGCCATCCGCAGGAGCGTCGAGGAGCTCGGTGCGGGTGGACCGTTCCTGGTCATCGCGCTCATTGCGACCGCCATCGTAATGACGCCGATTCCCAGCGCGCCGATTGCGCTGGCGGCCGGCGCTGCCTACGGTCACCTATGGGGCACCCTCTACGTCGCGCTGGGGGCGGAAATTGGCGCACTGACGGCCTTCGGTATCTCTCGATTCGTCGGTTACGAGGTGATCATGGCCCGCTTCGGCGACCGTATCGCGTCGGTGCGCCTGCTCGGCTCGCAAACCGCGCTCATGTGGACCGTCTTCGGTACGCGGCTCGTGCCGTTCATCTCCTTCGACATTGTGAGCTATGCGGCCGGACTGACCCCTCTGACTGCCTGGAGATTCGCCGCCGCCACGCTGCTCGGCATCGTTCCCGCGAGCTTCGTGCTGGCACACTTCGGCACGGAAATCACCTCCGCCAATCCGACGCGCATTTTGGGCGCGGCCCTGGCGCTCGGCCTGTTTACCGGTGCGCCGTTGATTATCGCCGCCGTCAGGAGGCGAAAAGGGCGCCCGCGCGGCGATACGAGTAACTGAAGGTCGTTCGATGACCTGGGCGGGTTGGTCGGGATCGGCCGCATGATCGCTTTCGAAACCCGAGTGAAGTATTGCCCGGCGCTCGTCACCGCGGGCACCCGAGCGAGGGGAGCGGGGCCCACCAAACCGGCAGGGAAACGGAGGGCTGAGATGGAGGATCAGTACGTCTGGTTCGCATGGGCCTTGGCCTTCCTCGTGCCGTGGGCGCTGCTGTATGCAGGCTTTCCCTCCCAGCGGCGCGCGATGCTGTGGGCGAGTCTCTTCACCGCTCCATTCGGATTCACCGAGCCGCTGTTCGTGCCCGAGTACTGGACGCCGCCGAGTCTGTTCGACCTGGCGGTGAAGACCGGCTTCGATATCGAGAGCCTGATCTTCTGCTTCGGAATCGGCGGCGTGGGGGCGGTGCTTTACAACGTGCTGGCCGGCGCCCGGCCAAAGGCGGTGGCCGAATCGGAGCGGCGCCGGCCTCTGCACCGCCACCATTATGCGGCCATCGCGTCGCCCTTCCTGATATTCCCGCCGTTGTATCTTCTGCCCTG
>DATIPL010000360.1:0-1506 GCA_035471965.1 Gammaproteobacteria bacterium | reverse complement strand
GACGGTCTTACTGCCGCCCGCTTAGGGGTGGATGCTATCGGACTGGTATTCTATCCGCCAAGCACCCGATTCGTCGGTGTGGATGCCGCTTTGCGCGTCATCCGCGCCCTGCCGCCCTTCGTCAGCGTGGTCGGCCTGTTTCTAAACGCAGAGCCCCATGAAGTCCGCGAGGTTCTGCGCCGGGTGCCGTTGGCTCTTCTGCAGTTTCATGGCGAGGAGGAGCCCGGCTACTGTGCCGCTTTCGGCCGGCCTTTCATCAAGGCAGTGGCTATGCAGACCGTGGATGATGTAGCGGGTTTCGGGCGGACTTTCGAAGCGGCAGCCGGGCTTCTGTTGGATAGCCATGCTGCGGGTGATCAGGGCGGTACCGGTATGCGTTTCGATTGGCGTCTGATTCCCCGAGTGACCGGCAAACCCATCATTCTGGCCGGCGGCTTGAATCCGGACAACGTGGGCGAAGCGATCCGAGAGATCCAGCCTTTCGGCGTCGATGTAAGCAGCGGCGTGGAGTCGGCCAAGGGCATCAAAGATGCGAACCTGATGCGAGCCTTTATGCGAGGTGTTGAACGTGGTGAGCGCCGTGCTTGAAGAACACATCGATTTCAGCCGGTTTCCGGACGTGTACGGACATTTCGGCCCCTATGGCGGCCAGTTCGTCGCCGAAACCCTGATGGGGGCGTTGCGGGAGTTGACCGACGCCTATTTACTGTATCGGGACGACCCTGATTTTCTGGCGGAGATCGAGGCCGACCTCAAACACTACGTTGGCCGCCCGTCTCCACTCTATCATGCCCGGCGCTGGAGCGAAAAACTGGGCGGGGCGCAGATTTATCTCAAGCGCGAGGATCTCAACCACACTGGCGCGCACAAGATCAATAACACCGTCGGCCAGGCGCTTCTCGCGCAACGCATGGGTAAGACCCGGCTGATTGCCGAGACCGGGGCCGGCCAGCACGGCGTGGCTACCGCCACCGTGGCTGCCCGGCTGGGCTTGGAGTGCGTGGTTTACATGGGCACCGAGGACATCCGCCGCCAGTCCCTCAACGTCTACCGGATGCGCTTATTGGGGGCGAAGGTGGTAGCGGTCAATTCCGGTACCAGAACCCTCAAGGATGCGCTCAACGAGGCGCTGAGGGATTGGGTGACCAACGTCGACGCCACCTTCTATATTATCGGCTCGGTAGCCGGTCCCCATCCTTATCCCATGATGGTACGGGATTTTCAGACGGTGATCGGCCGCGAGGCGCGCTGCCAGATCGTCGAGCAGCACGGTCACCTCCCGGAGGCGCTGGTGGCCTGCGTCGGCGGCGGCTCCAACGCCATCGGCCTGTTCTATCCTTTCTTGAACGACCACAAAGTGAAGATCTACGGCGTCGAAGCCGCTGGCGAGGGTATCTCGACCGGCCATCACGCCGCGCCCTTGAGCGCGGGCCGGCCCGGCGTGTTGCACGGCAACCGGACCTATCTCATGGAGGACGAGAACGGCCAAATCCTGCCTACCCATTC
>DATIPL010000359.1:0-3230 GCA_035471965.1 Gammaproteobacteria bacterium | reverse complement strand
GGTGCCACAGCGGCACAGGTTGTTTGCCAGAGCCTGCTTGATGTCTTCCTCGCTCGGGCGCTTGTGCCTCTCGAGAAAGGCTGCCGCCTCCATAATCATGCCGTTGATGCAGTAGCCGCACTGGACCGCCTGCTCTTCGATGAAGGCGGTCTGCAACGGGTGCAGCTTTTTGCCGCGGCTCAATCCTTCCAGCGTAACGATCTTCTTGCCGACGGCGTTTGAAATCGGATAGGTGCAGGAGCGCACCGCCTTACCGTCGACGTGCACCGTGCACGCGCCGCACTGGGCCAGACCGCAGCCGAAGCGCGGTCCGTGCAGATCCAGATCGTTGCGCAGGGCGTAAAGCAACGGCATCTCTGCATCGTCCGCGCGAACGGAACGCGACCTGCCGTTGACGTCGAGCTTGATAGAGCTTGCCATGGGGAGTCCTCCCGGGTAATTGGGGGCGAAGTCAATCTATGCCTCGCCACCGGGGTTGGCAAGCAGCGCCGTCATCGAATTCCCGGCGCAAGTATTTTCAGTCAGTTAGCGGAGATGCGGGAATGAACGTGGAAAGGAATCGAAGCATGATAGAAACGCGTGGGAAACGATTCGTCTTTTTTGAATTCAGGAGGAGGCGAACAGGCGGTTCCGGAACCGCCATGCGCAAACGCTATCAGGACGTTTCGGCCCGGCCGCTTTTCTCTTTCGATACGAAGGCGGCAGCCCGAGGTGCTGATCCGCAACGCGCTCGAGCAAATCCGAGTCGTTGGGGATGAGGATTTCCGGCAATGCCCGGGTCATCGACGAAGCGGCGCGTCAGCGTCCCGTCCCGGGCGCGCACGCATCAGTCGGATGCGCAATCGGACATGCCGAGCGGGGAAAGCGACAGAAGAAGCTGGACGGGGTTAAAGGGCTACGACCCGTTTTTTATGAACCGCTTGGCCCTTCGGTGGGGTCTGTCGGCAATCGCTTCCATGGTCTCGACGGAACGGATCGCCTGGCGTCTCCAGTCGTTGTACGTATTCAGCCAGTGCTGGTGCGTGCTGTGTGGCCCACCGCTCTCCCAATTGAGCCGCATTTCATCCCGGCACGACTCCATGAAGAACACCGACCGCGTGAACACCGCGCCGAGGGGCGTGCGCGGCAGGTTGCCCGATTTGAACGGGTACAACGCGTTGAAAAGGTTTTGTTCTGAAACTGCGTCGTCCATTGCTTCCGCCTCACCACACGGCCCCTGTCCGCGGGTGATGGCCCCTCGTCGTTCTCACGCCTGCCCCAGCCGCCCGTCTTCGGGAAATCAGCGAATTCGCCTTCTAAGTAAAGTTGCCTTTGGCGGGGAAAAGTGTGCATGGGTCGCATTACTGCGAGAAAAGCCGCTGAAATCCAGCTTTGATGCGGCCCGGGGACGGGCAGGCGGGCCCGGAGAGCCGCTTTGAGCCGGGAAAATTGCCCGGCGGCAGGTGAGTTGCGCTCGCAGTCCTCGAACCGGGCGCCACCCGCGGCGGGCCGCCGGGTCAGCCGGGAAATCGGGATCAGGGCCGGTTGAAAAGCGATCATTAGAACGTTTCGGCGCTGATTTCCTTGGCTGAGAGATTCAGACCGGATTCAGGGGCTACGACCCCTTCTGATTCGCCGATCTATTTGCGTCAGTCGGGCGCCATGCCCTTGTCCGCAAGCTCTTTCAATGCGCTTTCGGACTTGCCGAGATGCGCCAGGCCCATCCCTCTCAGCACGTGCGGCGCCTTGGTGAACTGGATGCCCTCGTAGCCGACGATTTCGATGCGATTGCCCCAGGGATCGAGAAAATCGAGGAAGCGGTCGCTGACGATTTCCACGCCCATCTCTTCGAGTATCCGCCGAACCGCCGCCTTGTCCTCCACCACCAGGCCGAAATGCCGATCATCGTCCGGCGCCTGGCGGCGGCCCTTCGACAGGGAGAGAAACTGATCCCCCATATCGATGAAGGCCATGGTTCCGCTTTTACTCCGAAGCTTGAAATCGAGGAACCTGCCATAAAACTCCAGCGCTTCGTCGATATCGCCCACTTCCAGGGCGACGTGGTTGAAACCGACGACGCGCGATTTCTTTCGCTGTTTCATGTTCGCCTCTCCTGGATACAGTCCGGTCGACGGTCAATGGGCTCGAATCGCAAGAGGTTCGAGACGAATTTATGAGCCGACTCGGAGCGATGGTATGTATTTGAAAGGCTCCGCACGCTCTACCTCACACGTCGTCCATCGTGGCAGAGACCGGCTTTCGCCCAGGCCGCAACCAGATCGGGATCGTCCTCGCTGCGCGTATGGGGAAGGGCTTCGGCAATCCGGTACCACGGCAACTGACTCTCCACGCAGGTATGCTCACTCGGTGATACGTTCTCGGGATGATCGAGGCAACCGACTTCGAGGCTGACTTCGTCCGGCCGCTCGATTGAGCGCCAGACCAGGCGAGAACCGCACTGCGGACAGAAGCCTCTCTCAACGAAATGCGAGGACTGGAAGTACTTCGGCTCATCCTTGGTAAACCGCAGTGTCCCCGGTTTGACCGGGACGGCGACCTCCGCCGGGGCGCCCGAGGATCTTTGGCACATCCGGCAATGACAGTAGTTGGCCTTTTCAAGATACGCCTCGGCCTCGTACCGTATTGCCCCGCAGAGGCAGCCTCCAGTCACCGGGCCGGCATCGCTCATCAACAGGACTCCTCAGAAGTTGGGCGACAGTATACTGAATTATGCACTTCCACCGGCGGCGCCGGAGAAAATGCCCTAAAGTGAAATAGACAAACTGATTCGGAAACGGTCTTAAACGTCGATCGGGGGTTGCCCGCTGAAATACAATGGTCATCGGGGATCCGGCCGAAGTGTTTTCAAGTCCAAATTCACGCATGCCCGAAAGCAAGCCGCTCACCTACGCGCATTACCTCAAGCTGCGGGAGCTGCTCTCCCTGCAGCAGCCTTTGTCCGAAGGGCCGGAGCACGACGAAATGCTCTTCATCGTCATCCACCAGGTCTACGAGCTCTGGTTCAAGGAGCTTCTGCACGAACTCGATCACCTGATGGATCGGTTCGACTCAGAAGACTCCGTGACCGCCCTGCACACGCTCAAGCGCATCCTTACCATACTGAAGCTCCTGGTGGCCCAGATCGACGTCCTCGAGACCATGACTCCGCTCGAGTTCCTTTCCTTCCGCGACCGGCTGGAGGCGGCAAGCGGCTTCGAATCCCATCAGTTTCGCCAGCTCGAGTTCGTGCT
>DATIPL010000358.1:0-11184 GCA_035471965.1 Gammaproteobacteria bacterium | reverse complement strand
ACGCGTGCAGGATCCTTACAGCCTTCGCTGCGCGCCGCAGGTCCACGGCGCGGCTCGGGACGTGCTCTCCGATGTGGAGGACAAGCTTGCGATTGAAATGAACGCGGTAACGGACAACCCGCTTATTTTCCCCGAGGACGGCGCAATCATTTCCGGCGGAAATTTTCACGGACAGCCTGTTGCCATTGCCGCCGACATCCTCGGCATGGCGGTGGCGGAGCTCGGCACCATCAGCGAGCGAAGGATTGAAAAGCTCACCAACACGGCGTTTTCGGGATTGCCTCCGTTCCTGGTAAGAGATGCCGGCCTCAACTCAGGATTCATGATTGCCCAGGTCACCGCTGCCGCCCTCGCCAGCGAGAGCAAGAGTCTGGCTCATCCGGCGTCGGTGGACTCCATTCCGACCTCGGCGGACAAGGAAGACCATGTCTCCATGGGCATGGGCGCCGCGCTCAAGCTGGGGGCGATCGTTTCCAATACGACCACTATCCTTGCCATCGAGCTGCTTTGCGCCACCCAGGGAATCGATCTGCTTCGGCCAATGCGCACCAGCGCTGCGCTGGAGGGACTGCACGCCGCGGTGCGGAAGAGCATCGAGGTTTGGACCGAGGACAGGGAAATGGCGCAGGACATTTCCCGCGCGGTGGAATTCTTGAACCGGATCGATCCCTTTATCGAAGATCTGGGCTGAGCTTTTTCATCCACCGTCTTGGAACTCGACCAGCGTCGGCGGATGCTGGACGGTCTCGAGAAAGCGCAGCAAATCCGCTGATTCAACCGTCGTGGTCATGGCGTTGGTGAGCGGATGGAGGTTGATGTGTGAGGCGTTGAGCAGCGCGCTGTCCAGCGCAACCCGCACTGATCCGGTGTTGTCATTGATGGCGGCAAAGGCTGTCACCGCCCCCGGGATGACGCCGAGATACTTCATCAAACGTTCTGCGCTGGCAAAGGACAACCGTCCGGCGCCCAGCGTTTCGCCCAGCCATTTGAGATCCACCGCCCGATCTTCGAGACAGGTGACGAGCCACATAACGCCTTTCTTGTTGCGCAGGAAGAGATTCTTCACATGCGCGCCGTCCAGCCCGCCGCGCATGAGCTTTGATTCCTCCACCGTGAATACGGGGTCGTGCTCGAAAGTCGTATGCGGGATGCCCAGCAGCTCGAGCCGGTTGAGCAACTCGGTCGGAGACAGCGGCGCGCTGCCGTCGACGAGCAGCGGATGAATCTCAATTTCGTCGCTCATCCGGAGGTCGGATGGTCAGCAGAATCTTGCCGATGTGCGTGCTGCTTTCCATCAGCGCGTGGGCTTCTGCCGCCCGCTCCAGAGGAAAAGTGGCGTGGATCACCGGCTTCACCTTACCCTCGGCAAGCAGCGGCCAGACTTTTTCTTTCAGCGAAGCCGCAATTTCGGCCTTTTGCGCCACGCTTCTCGGGCGCAGCGTGGACCCGGTGATGGTGAGCCGCTTGAGCATCACCGGGAGTAGGTTCATCTCCACCTTGGGTCCCTTCTGCAGCGCGATCTGCACCAGACGTCCCTCCACGGCGAGACACTTGAGATTCCGCGGCAGGTAGTCGCCGGCGACCATGTCGAGGATAAGGTCGACGCCTTTGCCGTCGGTGAAGGCCTCGATTCGTTCGACGAAATCCTCGTTGTGATAATTGATGGCCGCGTCAGCGCCCAGCTTTTCGCAGGCTTTGCATTTTTCCGCCGTCCCGGCGGTGGCGTAAACGGTCGCGCCGAAGGACTTGGCCAGCTGAATGGCGGTGGTGCCGATGCCGCTGGTACCGCCGTGGACCAGAAACCGCTCGCCGCTCTTGAGTCCGCCGCGGTCGAAGACGTTGGTCCAAACGGTGAAAAATGTCTCCGGCAAGGCGGCGGCGCCGACGGCGTCAACGCCCTCGGGCCAGGGCAGGCAGAGCGCCGCCGGCGCCACGCAGTACTCGGCGTAGCCGCCCCCGGCCACCAGGGCGCACACCGAATCCCCGATGCCGGGCGAGGACACTTCCTCGCCGACCGCCACCACCTCACCGGCGACTTCCAGTCCAGGCGTATCCGGGGCACCGGGCGGTGGCGGGTACATGCCTTTACGCTGCATGACGTCGGGGCGGTTGACCCCCGCCGCGGCCACCCGCACCAGCACCTCTTTCGCGTCGGGAGAAGGCAGCGGTCGCCGCGCGGGCTTCAGTGCCTCGGGACCGCCGGGCTGCGGGATCTCGATCACGGTCATTTCCTTGGGTAAGGCTGGGGTCATGCAAAGGCTCCTGACATGGCTGATTGGAGATGGGTGACTGATAGCTGTAGTCATCCGTTATGCGGGGTTCGTAAAGGGTAGATGGTAGACGGTGGATGGGAGAAGGCGGCGGGTGCGCCCTGGCTCCCATCCGGTGTCTAACGTCTGACCTCTACCGCCATAAGATGTTCGACATTCGATCAATGACCCCGCCATTCTTCGCCGAACAGTTAGCGAATGCGAAACGCCGCACGTGGAACGTCAGCCATCGGAAGAATCGGGACGCAGCCCGCGGACAACGAAAAACGGGTTGGCGAAGTCCGGCTTGCCGTAGGTGAACGGCTCGTCATCCAAAGTAGTCACGCTTCCGCCGGCCGCGTTGACGATGGCGTGGCCCGCCGCAACATCCCACTCCATGGTTCGACCGAGCCTCGGGTAGAGATCCGCAGCGCCTTCGGCGACACGACAGAACTTTATCGAGGATCCCGCCGAGATCTGCTCTTTTATTCTGAACTTCTGCAAGAACGCGTCGGTCTTCGAATCCCGGTGCGAACGGCTCGCAACCACCACCAAACCATCATTCGGTTTTCGACAGCGGATGCGCTCTGCATCCCGTGCGCCGCGTCGCCGCCAGGCGGCGCCATCGCCGTCGCACCAGTAGCTTTCCTCGAGAACGGGAACGTGGATGGCGCCTATCAAAGGCGCATCGTTCTCAACCAGGGCGATGTTGACGGTGAACTCGCCGTTGCGGCTGACGAATTCCTTGGTGCCATCCAATGGGTCGACGAGGAAAAAGGGTGAGCCTTTGATTTCCGGTACGCGCCCTTCGGCCACGCTCTCTTCCGCGACCACCGGGATTTCGGGTGCAATCTCGGCCAGCGCTTTCAGAATCAGCTTTTCGGCTCGTTCGTCCGCCTCGGTGACCGGAGTTGCATCGCGCTTGGTGCGTACGTCGAAGCAGGCGCCGTACACGGCGAGTATTTCCCTGCCGGCGCGCTCGGCGATATCGACCAGCGCGTTGCTCAAATTGTTGAGCCTGGATCGATCGATGCTCATCTCATTTTCCGCCAGTGATGTCGATGAAGGCGCCCGTGGTGTACGACGCTTCATCGGACAGAAGCCACATTATCGCATGCGCGACTTCCTCGGGCTGGCCGCCGCGTTTCATCGGTACGAAGGCCTTTACCCGATCGACGCGCTCCGGTTCGCCTCCGCTCGCATGAATTTCGGTATAGATGAAACCGGGACGGACGGCGTTGACACGAATGCCTTCCCCGGCCACCTCCTTGGCGAGACCGATAGTGAGCGTGTCCAGCGCCCCCTTGGAAGCGGCGTAGTCGACGTACTCGCCCGGCGCTCCCAGCCGGGAGGCGCCCGAGGAGACATTGACGATTGCTCCACCCTTGCCTCCGCTTGTCGTCGACATGCGTCTGACCGCCTCGCGGGCACAGAGAAAGCACCCGATGACGTTGACCGCCATGATTTCGCTGATCCGCTCTGCGCTCATCTGCGCAACACGCATCTGCCGCCTGAGGATACCCGCATTGTTCACCAGCGCCGAGACCGGTCCGAGGGTTTCGTCCACGGTCTTGAACAGACGAAGAACGTCCGCCTCGACGCTGGTATCGGCCGCAACGGCGACCGCTTCGCCGCCCGCCGCAGCGATTTCCGCCACCAGGCGATTCGCGGCCTCGGTGCTGTGTCGATAGTTGACGCAAACCGAGTAACCGCGCGCCGCCGCAAGGCGGGCGGTGGCGGCGCCGATACCCCGGCTGGCGCCGGTGACGATCATGACCTTGTTCGTTTTCAGCTGCCGTGACTTCTCTTGCTATTGCGCGCGCATCAGCGCGTCCAGGGTGGACTTATAGCGGTTAAAGATGCTTTCACGCATCGAGTGCGCACCATTGGATACGACCTCGCGGCCCCCGACCCAGACCGATCCGATCACGCTTCTGTCACCGGCAAACAGGGCGGCATCCAGCAGCGCGTCCCCGTGGCGGCCGTAGAGAGCGGGACATTCGGCGTCCAGGACGACGAAGTCCGCGCACGCTCCGGCTTTGAGCTCGCCGGCGAAAATGCCGAGCGCCTGAGCGCCGCCCCGCGCCGCCGACTGGTATAGATTTCTTCCTGTCGACGGTTGCTGCCCGGAGGCCAGCACGGCCCGCCGGCGATGCGCGAGGCGCTGGCCGTATTCAAGCAGTCTCAGCTCCTCCGTCGGGCTGACCGAGACATGGCTGTCGGAGCCGACCCCGAAGCGACCGCCTCGCTGGAGGAATTCCGCCGCCGGAAACGTCCCGTCGCCGAGATTGGCCTCGGTGGTGGGGCAAAGGCCCGCCACCGCGCGGCTCGCGACCATGGCGTTGATTTCCCCATCGTTCACGTGGGTGGCGTGCACCAGACACCAGCGCTCGTCGACGCCGACGCTGTCAAACAGGTACTCCACCGGTCGCCGGCCGCAATACGCCAGGCACTCCTCCACCTCGCGCATCTGCTCGGCCACGTGTATGTGCACCGGCGCCGGATTATCCAGCGTGCTCACGTGATCCGCCACCCGGCACAAGGATTCGGTATCGACCGCCCGCAGGGAATGCAACCCAAGCCCCAGTCGGACGCCGGGATCCTGTGCGTACGCGGCGTGCAGTTCGTCCATCAGACGACCGAACTGCTCGACACTGTTGCCGAAGCGCCTCTGCTCCGCTGACAGCGGTTTTCCTCCAAAGCCGCCCTGTGTGTACAGCACCGGCAGGTGGGTCAGTCGAATTCCGGTTCGTTTCGCTGCCGCAACGATGCGCTGCGAGGTTTCCGTGAGGGCGGCATAGGCCTGGCCGTTGTGCTGGTGGTGGAGGTAATGGAACTCGGCGACGCCGGTGTAGCCTGCTTCCAGCATTTCCACGTAGAGCTGCGAGGCGATCGCCTCTATGTGCGCAGGCTCGAGCAGGGAAACGAAGCGGTACATGGTGTCGCGCCAGGTCCAGAAGCTTTCCGCATCGCCGCTTCGCCGTTCGGTCAGTCCCGCCATCGCCCGCTGAAAGGCGTGGGAGTGGAGGTTTGCCATCCCGGGGATGACCGGGCCGTCGAGTCTGCGAGCCCCGCCTTCGGGAACTCCCCTTGTCGCGCCGGCGCCGACGATGGCGCCAGTGGCGTCGACAGCTATGCGCACGTTTTCTTCCCAGCCATGGGGAAGCAGGGCGAGCGGGGCGAGAAGCTGAACCGGGTCTGGCATGATCGGTTTCGGGCGGTATGTTCGGGCACAATGATTTCGCGCCCGCACGATACCATCAACGGTCACCTGCGAGGATCGATGCTCCGATTATGACCGGGCCGAATTCCGAAACCGCGCCTGCATCGCCTGATGAGTGGGATCACCTGTGGATTGACGCGCGCGTCGCTACCATGCGCGCCGGCGACGGCACGCCTTACGGCGCTATCGAGGACGGGGCGGTGGCGGTTCGAGCGGGGCGCATCGTCTGGGTCGGCGAGCGCAGCGCGCTTCCCGCAGACGCGGCCGCCGTGGGTCAGGTGCACTCCGCGGGCGGGCGCTGGATTACGCCGGGACTCATCGATTGTCATACGCACCTGGTGCACGCGGGGAACCGGGCGCGGGAGTTCGAAATGCGCCTTCAGGGCTCGAGCTATGAGGAGATCGCAGGGCAGGGCGGTGGAATTCTGTCCACGGTCCGGGAGACGCGCGCGGCAGAGGAGACAGCGCTCGTGGACTCGGCCCGAGCGCGGCTGAAGGTGCTGTTGAGCGAGGGCGTGACTGCGGTGGAAATCAAGTCCGGTTACGGGCTCGATCGGGATACGGAGCTTCGCATGTTGAGGGCAGCGAGGCGTCTGGGGGAGATCGAGCCGGTCACGGTTGTCACGACCTTTCTCGGTGCCCATGCGCTTGCGCCGGAGTACGAAGGTCGCGGGGATGAATACATCGATTTTGTCTGCCAAGAAGTCATGCCCGCGGCTGCCGAAGGCGGTCTCGCCGACGCCGTGGACGCGTTCTGCGAGCGTATCGGTTTCAGCCTGGCTCAAACCGAGCGGGTTTTCCGCGCCGCCCGGAACCTGGGCCTGCCGATCAAGCTGCACGCGGAGCAGCTTTCGGATTCGGGCGGCGCCGAGCTGGCCGCGCGCTTTGGCGCGCTCTCCGCCGATCATCTGGAGTACATCTCGGAGGCGGGGGTTGCTGCCATGGCAAAGAGCGGCACGGCTGCCGTGCTGCTGCCGGGCGCATTCTATTTCCTGCGCGAGACCCGCGTCCCTCCGGTGGATCTGTTTCGTCGTCATAATGTGCCAATGGCCATCGCCAGCGACAACAATCCCGGAAGCTCGCCAAGCTGCTCGCTGCTGTTGATGCTCAACATGGCGTGCACGCTGTTTCGGATGACACCGGAGGAGGCGCTGGCAGGCGTCACGCGAAACGCTGCCGTGGCGCTGGGAAGAGACTCCGCCTTCGGCACGCTGGAAATCGGCAAGCGCGCCGATTTCGTACTATGGGACGTCGACCACCCGGCGGAGCTCGCCTACCGTATCGGCTTCAATCCCCGTCACGCGGTGATACGTGGCGGAGACCGATTGGATGGAGAAGTCTAGCCCGGCGTTCTTGCCAGGCTGCATTCCGCCGCCCATGCACGCACGGTTTCCAGAAGCTGGACCAGGTAGGGCTTGACCCGTTTTGCCCGCGCTTCGTCGTAGGCAAACGGGGGGCTTTCGATCATGTAGGTGCACTGCGCCTGTTCCATCTGCACGGCGTGGATTCCGTTTTGGGGTGCGCCGTAATTTCGGGTGTTGAAGCCGCCCTTGAATCGCCCGTTGACGACGAAGGTGTAGCCCTTTGCGCATCGCAGCACGCCGCGCAGGAGCTTTTGAAGCTGGAGATCGCAGCTTGCGCCGTCGGCCGTGCCGAGATTGAAGTCCGGCAGGCGGCCTTCGAAAAAACGCGGCACTTCCGAGCGAATGCTGTGTGCTTCAAACAGCACGGCGACTCCGTGCGTTCTTTTCAATCGATCGAGCTCGTCCTTGAGCTGGCGATGGTAGGGTCGCCAGTAGCGCTCGACCCGATCTTTCACCTCGAGCTTGTCCGGCGCCTCGCCGGGGAAGTAGACAAGAGAGCCGTCGAAGCAGGTCAGGGGACAAAGCTCCGTGTTGCTGGCACCGGGATACAGCGGCTTGTCGTCCGGCGGCCGGTTGAGGTCGACGACGTAGCGCGAATAGCGCGGCTTGAGCACCCCGGCGCCGAGCCCGGCGGCGAAGTCGTACAGCCGATCCATATGCCAGTCGGTGTCGGGGACGGTTCGCGCATGCTCGGTCATACGCCGGGCGATGTCCTCCGGAATCACGGTGCCGTTATGGGGCATGCTGACCAGGAGAGGCGTGCTGCCCCGAACGAGTTGGAAGGTCTCCATGTCTGCGGCCTGTGCGGTTGGCGTTGAGGCTCCTGTCGGGATACGCTGAGCGCCTTCATTGACTAGACGCCGCCCATTATGACCCGCCCCACCCGTATCTCAAACCGGGTCGTCCGCGCCCCGCGCGGAACGTCGCTGACGGCCAAGAGCTGGCTCACTGAAGCGCCTCTGCGCATGCTGATGAACAACCTGGACCCGGAGGTGGCCGAGAAGCCCAGCGAGCTTGTGGTCTACGGCGGTATCGGACGGGCCGCCCGGGACTGGCAATGTTTCGACAAAATCGTTGAATGCCTGAAGCGCCTGGAGGCGGACCAGACCCTGCTGGTTCAGTCCGGAAAGCCCGTGGGGGTGTTTCAGACCCATCCCGACGCGCCCCGGGTTCTCATCGCCAATTCCAACCTGGTGCCGCGCTGGGCCGACTGGGACCACTTCAACGAGCTGGACCGTAAAGGTCTGATGATGTACGGGCAGATGACCGCCGGGTCCTGGATCTACATCGGCAGCCAGGGCATCGTGCAGGGCACCTACGAGACTTTCGTCTCCGCCGCCCGGACCCATTACGGCGGCGAGCTCAAAGGCCGCTGGATCCTGACCGCTGGCCTGGGTGGCATGGGCGGCGCCCAGCCCCTGGCGGCCACCATGGCCGGGGCGTCGATGCTGGCGGTGGAGTGCGACCCGGAGCGGATCAAGAAACGCCTCGACACCGGCTACCTGGACGAAATGGCCACCGAACTGGATGCAGCCCTCGCCCGCATCGAGCGCGCGCACAGCGCTGGCGAGGCCGTCTCCGTGGGCCTGCTGGGTAACGCAGCGGAGGTTTTTCCCGAGCTGGTGAGGCGAAAGGCGCGGCCGGATCTGGTCACCGACCAGACCAGCGCCCACGATCCCCTGAACGGCTACCTGCCCGCCGGTTGGACCCTGGAGCGGGCCGTCGACATGCGGTCCAAGGACCCCAAGGCGGTGGTGGCCGCGGCCAAGGCATCGATGGCGATCCAGGTTCGCGCCATGCTCGAATTTCACGCCTCCGGTGTACCGACGGTGGACTACGGCAACAACATTCGCCAGATGGCCTCGGAAGAGGGCGTCGAAGACGCGTTCGCGTTTCCGGGCTTCGTGCCCGCGTATATTCGACCGCTATTCTGCCGCGGCGTGGGTCCTTTTCGCTGGGCGGCGCTGTCGGGTGACGAGGAGGACATTTACCGTACCGACGAGAAGGTGAAGGCGCTGATCCCCGATGACCCGCACCTTCACAACTGGCTCGACATGGCTCGCGGACGGATCCATTTTCAGGGATTGCCGGCGCGCATCTGCTGGGTGGGTTTAGGACAGCGCGCTCGGCTGGGTCTTGCCTTCAACGACATGGTGGCTACGAGTGAGCTGTCGGCGCCGCTGGTGATCGGACGCGACCACCTCGACTCCGGTTCCGTTGCCAGCCCCAACCGGGAGACCGAAGGCATGCGCGACGGGTCAGATGCGGTCTCCGACTGGCCGCTGCTGAACGCGCTGCTCAACACGGCGAGCGGCGCCACCTGGGTGAGTCTCCATCACGGCGGCGGCGTGGGCATGGGTTTTTCTCAGCACGCCGGAATGGTTGTGGTCTGCGACGGCAGCAAGGCCGCGGCCAGGCGCATCGCCAGAGTGCTCACCAACGATCCGGCGAGCGGCGTCATGCGTCACGCGGATGCGGGTTACGAGGAGGCTATTGCCTGCGCGAAGGAGCAGGGTCTCGATCTGCCGATGCTTTCCTGATTGCGGTCTCAGGCGCTCACGATCGTGTTGCGACCTTTCTTTTTCGCCTTGTACATGGCCTGGTCCGCGCGCGCGAGCATGGCGTCGAGGCTCTCGTTTCGACGAAATTCCGTGCATCCGAGGGAAATCGTCACCCGAAGCTGAGGGTCGACTTGTCGGAAGCTCTGTCCCTCAATCGTGACGCGTATCCGTTCGGCAACGACTTCCGCTTCCGCGGCGACGGTTGCCACGAGAACGACCACGAACTCCTCACCGCCGTAGCGCGAAAGGTAGTCCCCTTCGCGGATAATGCGCTGGGTGATTGCAGCCACATTTTTCAGAACTTCGTCTCCGGCGGCGTGGCCCAGCTCGTCGTTGATTTTCTTGAAATGGTCGAGGTCGAAGAAGCAAAGTGAAAATCTGAGGTTGCCCCGATCGGCAAGCGCCTTTTGTTTGGCCAGGACCTCGAGCAGATAGCGTCGGTTGTAAGCGCCGGTGAGCTCGTCGGTCACGGCCAGCCGATTGACCTTATCCAGAGCCTGCTCGAGCTTTCGATTCCTGTCTCGAAGAGCTGCTCTGAGCAGGTACATCTCGTGCCCCACGAGCGTGGAGCCGAGCAGGGCGGCCGCGAATCCACCGAGGATAAACAGCTCCATCTGCAGCTCGAACGTGCCGGGCTGGTTTCTGCCGAGGAAGTAGATAACCAGCATGTAGCCCGCGATGGCGACGCAGGAGACCCCGGCGAGCTGGGCGAGATTGAGTCGAAAGGCGCCGAAATTGACCACCAGCAGGCAGAGCATCAGCGCCGCTGGCCGGGCGTCATCGAGAAAGTAAGTCAGCACCATTACCCATGAGATGCTCCAGAGGATCTGCGCCATGGTGAGGCTCGGATCCTTGAAGCGCAGATTGAAACCGCTGCGGATGGTCCAGAAAAAGACCAGGTTGCCTGTCCAGAAGACACCGAACAGCCAGGAGAGCATTTCCGGCGCCATCCTCACCATCCCGTATTCCGCGGCTACCCAGAAAATCAGCGTGAGAATGACCGCGGCGCCTCCGGCGATCAGAGTTCGCCGAAAGCGCAACATTTGGCGCGTGTCCCGGGGAAAGATCCTGATCGGACTCCGAGGCCTGCCGTTGTCCTTGGCTGAATTGATCTCGGTCAGTTGCACTTCTTGAATCCTGTACGATTCCCGACGCGCGCCGGTGACGTCGTTTCGCCGCGTCTATGGCAAGACCAGCCGGGTGCTGAATCAAGTGTAGCTCGACTCCACGTGGCGTGACGGCGTGACTCGTCTAAACGCGGAGCACGCGGTGAGGATGGAGATCCGGCTCGGGATATCTTTTGCGGCAGTGAACGGTGGATGCGTCCAAATTCCCTCGACCCTCGATCCGGGATTCTCAGCCACGCGCGGCTCATGCCCGGCCGGAATGAATGACGGAAATCCTCGTCCCGGTCCGTGCCGGTCGGGGGTCGAGCCTCACGGGCAGAATTGCTAGGCTAAACTCAGGTCGAGGTTTCGAGCGTGCCCATGCCGTTGCCGCTATTTGCATTTGGTACCTTGAGAGACTCCGATGTGCTCGAGGTCGTCCTTGAACGCGCAGTGCTCGGGATTGACCGCGTTCCTGCGCGTCTACGTGGCTACCGCGTTGCGCGGCTGCCCGACGAAAGCTATCCGGTGCTGATTGAGTCGCGAGGCGACAGCGCCGACGGATTGCTGCTTCGAGGCCTGAGCGAGGATGACTTCCATCGCATCGCTTTTTTCGAGAACACGGAGTACAAGCTCGAACGTTGCCGGGTCGAGCTCGCCGACGCGGGCGAGGCGGACGCG
>DATIPL010000357.1:0-6967 GCA_035471965.1 Gammaproteobacteria bacterium | reverse complement strand
GTCCGCTTCGAGCACGTGTTCAAGCAGTTCGGGCGCTTGCCCGTGCTCGATGGCCTCAGTCTCGAAGTGGAGCCGGGAGAGTTTTTTGGCTTGGTAGGCATCAATGGAGCCGGAAAGACGACCTGCATCAAAGCGCTGCTGGACTTCATCGACATCGATTCCGGCAGCATCAGTATTTTCGGCCTGCGCCACGATCGGACCCGGGCGCGCGAGCGCCTCGCCTTCCTGCCCGAACGATTTCTCCCACCATATTATCTTCGCGGGCGCGATTTTCTGAACTTCTACGCCCGCCTCCGGGGCACGCAGTTTTCCCCGGATCGTGTAGATGCCATGTGCGAGGCGCTGGATCTGGACCCGTCGGCCCTGTCCAAATCCGTTCGTATCTACTCCAAGGGCATGTCTCAGAAACTGGGGTTGTTGGCGACCCTGCTCAGCGGCAACGATATTCTGGTTCTGGACGAGCCCATGAGCGGCCTTGATCCCAAGGCGAGACTGCTGGTCAAGACTCAAATGCAGGCGATAAGAGCGGCCGGGCGCACTGTGTTTTTCAGCACCCACATGCTGAGCGACGTGGACGAGCTCTGCGATCGAATGGGCGTACTGCACGGTGGAATGCTTCGCTTCATGGGCTCGCCCTCGGAGTGTCGTCAGCGCTTCGGCACTTCGTCCCTGGAGCAGGCCTACCTGAGCTGTATTTCGAGCGCCGAAACCCCTCTGTTCTGAACACTCCCGCGCCCGGTGCCCAGGGCGAAAGCGCCCGGCACAGGTTCCTGCCCGCTCCCGGGGCGAGTTGTGTTGCCCGTGACGGGGCGCTATAAGAAGCCGAATTTATTCCTTTCCGCGGCGCCTCCGCGGCTCCCTTCTCAGGTGCGCTGATTATGGAATCATCGATCTTTCGCTTCATTTTCAGGTACAGCCGCAAGGAACAGATCCTGTTGCTGATCTTCACTCTGTCGGCGTTTCCGTTTCTGTACATGTCATTGGACCTGCCGAAGACAATCGTCAACCAGGCCATCGGTGGAAGAGATTTCCCCAAGGAAATACTGGGATTCCAGTTCGATCAGATTCCTTATCTCCTGATTCTATGCTCGATTTTTCTGCTGCTCGTTTTCATCAATGGCGGCTTCAAATATTTCATCAACGTCTATCGGGGAGTCGTGGGAGAACGCATGCTGCGGCGACTTCGATATCAGCTCTACGAGCGAGTGCTGCGTTTTCCCCTTCCCAGTTTTCGCAAGGTTTCTCAGGGGCAGGTCGTTTCGATGATCACGGGCGAGACTGAAGACCTGGGTGGGTTTATCGGCGACTCCGTGGCGCTGCCGGCCTTTCAGGGCGGCACACTGCTTACGCTGCTGATTTTTATGTTCGTTCAGGATCCGATTCTTGGAGCCGCCGCGGTTGCGTTGTACCCGGTTCAAGCTTATCTGATTCCAAAACTTCAGAGAAAGTTGAACTTGCTGCGGAAAGAGCGCGTCCTTCACGTACGCAAGCTTTCGGACCGCATTGGAGAGGTCGTCACCGGCGTCCGGGAGATTCACGCCCACGACACTTCTCAGTACGAGCTTGCGGACTTTTCAGATCGACTGCACAGCATCTATGACATTCGAGTTCATATCTTTAGGCAAAAATTTCTGATCAAGTTTCTCAATAACTTCATTGCTCAGATAACGCCATTTTTCTTTTATTCTATCGGAGGCTATCTGGTCATCCGGGGGAGCTTGAGCTTCGGCGCGCTGGTAGCCGTTCTCGCGGCTTACAAAGATCTGGCATCCCCATGGAAGGAGTTGCTCGATTACTATCAGAACAAAGAGGACGCGCGGGTAAAGTACGATCTGCTGTACGAGATTTTCGAGCCCCCCGGAATGCTCGACGCCCGTCTTCTGTATGAAGAGCCGCCGGAGGGGATCGCGTTCGAAGGCGAGCTTCTTGCTTCCAATCTCAACCTGAACGAGCCGGACGAAGGCGAGGGCGTGTTCTCGGGTGGGCTCACGCTCAGGCTTTCGCTTCCAAAAGCCGTAGCCATTATGGGCGGTCCAACCAGCGGAAAGGACCGGTTCGCCGCGGCAATCGCGGGCATCAAGAGGCCGCTGTCCGGGGCGCTGACGATCAAAGGTTTCAATTTGAGCGCCGCTCCCGAATCCGTCACCGGACGCCGCATCGCCTACGTGGGCCGGGAACCGCTGCTGCGCGCGGGCAGCCTGAGGGAGAACCTGCTTTACAGCCTTCGACATCGTCCGGTGGGCGGGTTGGAAAGCGTGACGGATTCCGACGGAGATCGCGCCAGAAAGCGGAGGGAGGCAGATCTTTCCGGGAACTCGCCCTACGACATCAGCGCCGACTGGATTGATCCCGAGAGTATTGGCCTCTCTGATACGGAGGCGCTGAACGAACGCGCCATGGATGTGCTCCGAGCAGTGTGCATGGATCAGGACATCTACGACTTCGGGTTGAACGGTGCAATTGACCCTGAAGAACATCCGGAGCTCAGCGCCAGAGTGCTCGAAGCTCGCGCCGAGCTCAAGCATCGACTGGTGGATCCGGAGATCGCTCCACTGGTCGAGCTGTTCGATAAAGATGCTTACAACACCAACATGAGCGTAGCGGAGAACCTGCTTTTCGGGACGCCAAAAGAGGCTTCCTTCTATCTGGACAATCTTCCAGACAACGAGTACGTGCGGAAAGTGTTGCAGGACACCGGGCTGATGGAAGAGTTCGTAGAGGTTGGCCGCAAGCTGGCGGCGCTGATGATCGATTTGTTCGCCGACGTGGAGCCGGGAAGCGACCTCTTTGAGCAGTTCAGCTTCATAAGCGCGGACGATCTTCCCGAATTTCGCAGCCTGCTCACGCGCACGGAGCGCGCGAGCTATAAGGAACTGGACGAAGTCGACCGCCGGATGCTTCTGTCGCTTCCGTTCAAGCTGGTGCCCGCGCGGCACCGCCTCGGTTTGATTGACGATTCGATGCAGCGGCGGCTGCTCAAGGCGAGAAGGGCCCTGGCGTCCGGAATCGACAAAGAAAGTTCACCAATCGAATTTTTCGACCCGGAGCGTTATAACCCGACGGTATCCATCCAGGACAACATACTCTTCGGACGACTGGCGTACGGCAAAGCGAGGAGTGCTGTGCGTATTGGCGAGCTCACGGGAGAGGTCGTGGATAAGCTGGGACTGCGGCGAGCGATTATGGAAGTCGGGTTGGATTTTCAAATCGGTATTTCCGGGGCCAGGCTTTCGGCGGCTCAACGGCAGAAGCTCGCCATTGCCCGCTGTGTTCTCAAACGGCCGGAGATACTCGTGGTGGATGAAGCAACTGCGGCTTTGGACGACGCTACGCAGAAAAGAATTCTCAAGAACCTGCTCGAGGAGTTCAGTGGCCGAACCTTGATCTGGCTTGTGCACCGTGCCAGTCTTGGTGAAGAATTCGAGCAAATCCTGGTCATGGAAGGCGGGCGGGTCGTGGAGCAGGGCGCCTTCGAGGAACTGGACAGGCCGGGTACGGTATTCAGGGAGCTGGCGGCCGCCAGCTGATCCAAGGGATGCCGATGAGATGATGGACATCCAGAAAGAGTCTGATCTGCTTCGCAACGTTCCCATGTTTGCGAAGTTGGATTCCTCGAAGCTGAAGTTGCTGGCGTTTACCAGCCAGTGTCTCAGCTTTGATGATGGGGAAGTTCTGTTTCACCAGGGGGACCGCGCCGACTCCGCCTACGTAATCATGAGCGGTGAAGTGGAAATCCTCGCTGACACTGGCGGGACGCGATTCATCGCGGGTACGCTCGGCAAGAACGATCTCTTCGGGGAACTCGCAGTTCTCACCAAGTCGCCGCGTTCGGCCACGCTCCGCGCAAAGGGTGAACTGGTGGCATTACGCATTTCGGACGATATATTTTTGAAGCTGCTTGCGGAGAATCCGGAAGTCGCGCTGGACGTCATGTGCCAGCTGAGCGAGAAGCTAATACGTTCGCATCACCAGTTCGAGGAGTTAAAGGGAGAGCTGCAAAAGCTGGAAACAAAAACTCCCGAAGCGCCGGCAGGCTAACCGCTACGGCATTTGCGCGAAATCTCCCCGGCTCTGCAGCCGCAGCCGGAGAAACAGCGCCTTATCGTGCATACTCGCCTGAACGGAGCTCGCGGCGGATATTGAATTGAAAGAACGGCGCTTTATATCCCTTTGGAAACGCTGTGCGCGCGCGCAATCCGACGCGCGCGGCGCGGAAATTTATCGGGACCTCAGGCAGCGCTACTCGGAAGATCACAGGCGATATCACACACCCGCCCATATCGCGCATTGTCTGAAGCTGTTCGATCTCGCTCGGAGCGAAATGAATGATCCGGACGCGGTGGAGATGTCGATCTGGTTCCATGACGTCATCTACGATGCAAGCGCGTCTGATAACGAAGAGAGGAGTGCAAAGTACTTCTCAGAGACCTGCGGCAAAGATGTTGACTGGAAGTTTCAGTCAAAGGTCCGCGATCTCATCATCGTAACTATACATAAAGAGCTTCCCCTGACGCCGGATGAGAAATATATGGTCGACATCGATCTGTCCAGTTTCGGACTGCCCTGGGACAGATTTCTCAGGGACAGCGAGGCGGTAAGGGAAGAATTCCGGCACATGAGCGATGAAGAGTTTTATTCCGCGCAGAGAAAATTTCTTGAAAGTCTTGTTTCGAGGAAACACTTCTGCTTCACGAAATTTTTTCGCGAGCGGCACGAAAAAACCGCGCGGAGGAATATCGCGCGTTATCTCGACATGCTGGAGAAGCAGGGATTGGTGTAGAAGGGAGACTGCCGACGAGTGATGACAGCTTGAGCATTCCGGGGGCCGCCCCGATCCGCCATATGGATGTACGATATTCGGAAGTGCGGCGGAGGGCGGACGTGCTCAGGCCTTCCTCACGGTATAGATCGTCACCGCCGCTTTTCGTCCCCGCACTTGCGCCTCGCCCATTTTGTCGAAGACGAAGGATTCGTGGCCGGCCAGCTCTTTGGTGCGCGCAGAGACGATGATCCGGGTATCGTACTCTTTGTTGAGCTGCTCGAGTCTGGCCGCCAGATTGACCTCGTCCCCGTGCACCGTGTACCCGAGCCGCTCGCCGGTGCCCACCAGTCCTCCCACCACGATGCCGCTGTTGATTCCCACTCTGGATCGCAGCGTTATTCCGTCGCCGAAGCGCCTGTGCTCGAGAATAGACTGTATTTCCAGGGCGGTCTTTATAGCGCAGGCGGCATGATTTTCTAGCCGCTCCGGAAGATTGAAGGTGGCGAGAATCGCATCTCCCTGAAACTGGTTGATCACGCCGCCATTGCGCTCGATGGGCTCGGTCACCGCTGCAAAGTACTCGTTCAGCGTGGTTATGAGCTGTACCGGTGTAAGGCTTTCGCTGATGGTGGTGAATCCCTCCAGATCCGTGAACAGTATTGTGGCCTCGCGCACCTCACCGTCGCCAACCCGGATCCCACGCTCCGATGAGGTTACCTGCTTGACCACCTGGGAGGGCACGAATTTGGACAAATCGCGCGCGGCAACGCCCTCGGCGACCGACCTGATGAGCAGATTTCTTCCGCGCGCAATCGCTGTGGCGAGTATCAGGGTGACCATGAGAATGGAAATCACTTTGTCGAACTCGGCACCCAGCAGAACGCTGTTCGATGTCATGTACTGGACGTAGTCTTTGGTGATCATGGGATCGTTCGGGTCCACGCTGATGACGTACCAGACCATGAACAGCCAGCCGAAAGCGGCGGCCATACCGGAAATAAGCACGTATCTCACCTCGAAACGCAGCGCTCTCAAGGCAATGAAAATAAAAACGTAAAGCAGCGTCGGTACCTTGAGATAGAAAGACGCCGGCTGTTCGTATTGGATGTGAAAGCTCCATATGAGGCCCAGAAGCAGCGACATATCGACCACGATTGAGGCGTAAACGAACCAATGGGGCAGGCGCCGGCCATGGGCCAGCAGGAGACGGACTATGGTGAACAGGAGATAGGCCGAAAGTGCCCACGGCACCGGCGCGAACGCAGCCTCCTCGCTGAAAGTCTTGGGAGCGAGAAAGTAGAGCACGCCGAAAGCGGTTACCACGGTGAGCTGGACCCATCCGATCAGGATCTCGCTCTCATCCTGTTGTGCTTCGATGGTTTCACGCACCCGCGCGGGCAGTTTGCCTATCATGCGTTTGCCGGAGACGGGATGGATGATGTTCGCGATCATTTGGAATTCAACCCATGACTTGAGATTTGCGAATTGGGTGATAGGTGACGACTGACGCGTGACGCAACAGGGGTGACCGGAAATTCTCGATTATTGGCCGATGAGATGACCGAAGAGCCAATGAGACTCTATCTGCAGTGGGTCCTGAATTGTCATCTGTCATCTAACATTTTTCTCATTTTTTCCAGGGTGCGGTGTCTATAGCACCTGGCAACGGGAACGATTGGCTCAGATCAAGATCCGGGTGGCGGCAGAGATTGAGCGCCGATGGATCGGCATAGGCGAATATGATCTCGTTATGGCGTTTGAGTCCGTTGCTGGCGACGAATTTCTCCGAGCGCAGCGCGAAAGCACGGGCGGTTTTGCAGCCGAGCCCTGATTCGTTCACGCGATCAAAAAAGTCGTCTCCGTACACCCTCTGATCGCCGTTGACGGCGTAGTACTCGTCGTTGAGCTCGGGATGCAGCCTGCGGTGCTCCCTCACGCTCATGGTTCGCCCCGGCTCTCGATGGGTATTGATGATGGCGAGACCGCCCCGTTTGAGGCATCGGCGAATCTCGCCGAGCGCCCGATAATCGTCCGACACGTAGGGCAGCGTATTGTTACAGAGGATCAGGTCGAAGCTGGCCGCGTCGAAACCCATCCGGGTCAAATCCATTTGCACGAAGTCGTGGGGCGCTTTCAGGCGGCGGTGGTGCCGCAGGCGCCTCAGGTCGATCACGGTACAGCGGAGTCCGTCCAGGATATCGGGAG
>DATIPL010000356.1:0-1728 GCA_035471965.1 Gammaproteobacteria bacterium | reverse complement strand
CAGGCCACCGTCCGTGAGGAACAGGTCGCTCTCGAGCTGAGGTAAACGGTTGCGGTATTTGCTCATGAATTGACTCTCCAGTGATTGTCTGAATTTCCGAATTCGAGGGCCCGCGGTCTGCGCGCCCCGGGGGACTCGTTTCCCGGAGCGCAGACTCGTGCTTCGGCTGAATCGAGCAGCCGTCGGCCCGGGCTGGTATCCAGGGCATTCCTGTAGTTGAATGCACGTGGCGTAACCCTACCCGCGCCGGCTCCTGTCGACTAAAGCCGTTTGTGCAAAGAACCGGGCAAATCGGCCATGACCCCCGCACCCGCCAACATCGCCATCCTCGTTTTTCCCGAGACCAGCAGCTCGGTGGTTTACGGGATGTACGACCTGTTCAAGTCGGCGGGGCGGGATTGGGGCATCCTTACCGATGGCGTTCCCGGGCCCGGGCTGATCCGGCCGATGCTGGTGGCCCGGCAGGACGGGCCGGTGCGTGTCAGCAACGATGTCTTCATCACCCCGCATACGACCCTGGCGCAATGCCCGGACGCCGAGATCGTCTGTGTCCCGGAGGTCGCCCTGGCGCCAGGCGAACCGCTCGGCGGGCGATTGAACGCCGAAATCGCGTGGCTGAAAGAGCGCTATGAACGCGGCGCCTCGCTCGCCAGCGCCTGTTCAGGATCTTTGCTGTTCGCCGCGGCAGGGCTCCTGGACGGCTGGGAGGCGACGATCCACTGGGGCTGGTGCGACTCGATGCGGGAGCAATTCCCCGCCGTCACGGTCCATGACCGGCGGGCGCTGGTGGTGAGCGGCGATGGCCAGCGCCTGATCATGGGCGGCGGCGGCACGTCGTGGCTGGACGTCGCTCTTTATTTGATTGCGCGCACGGTGGGCGTCGAAGCCGCGATGCAGGTGGCCCGGCTCAACCTCATCGACTGGCATCAAATCGGCCAGCAGCCGTTCGCCCGTCTCACCTGCACGCGGCAGGTGGAAGATTCAGTCATCGCGCGCTGCCAGACCTGGGTGGCGGAGCACTATCAGGAACGCGCTCCGGTCAACGCGATGGTACGGTTGTCGGGCCTCGCCGAGCGCACCTTCAAGCGCCGCTTTCGGCAGGCGACCGGCATGTCCGCGCTCGAGTACGTGCATGCGCTCAGGCTCGAAGAAGCGAAACAGATGCTGGAAGCGAGCGATCTGCCCATCGAGGCCATCGCCAACGAGGTGGGTTACGAGGACAGCGGGTTCTTCAGCCGGCTGTTCAAGCGCAAGGTCAATCTGACGCCCGCGCAATATCGAAAGCGCTTCGGCTCGCTGCGCGAGAAGCTTTCAATCCAAAGCCTCAACTGAAGAAATGCTCAATGCCCTCGAGCACGGTCTCATTCCCGATGGCCGCTGGCATTCAGAGCGGGTTCGAGGGCAACGACCCATTATTAAATGAACGCGGGGCGGCCGAAGCCGCCCCGGAAAAATGTCGTGATTAGTCGGATCAGACCGTCGCCAGCGCAGCCAGCATCTTGTCCGGCGTGAATGGCACCGAGCGGATCCGGGCGCCGGTCGCATCGAACACCGCATTGGAGATGGCCGAGGGCACCACCGCGGTGGTCGGCTCTCCCGCTCCCCAGGGCGGCTCGTCGGGCCAGTCGACGAGATCGATGACCACGTCCGGCACGTCCGGGAACGTGAGGATCGGGTACGTCTTCCAGTCGAGACTGGTGACCGTCGACCGGTCGAACTGGAGATCCT
>DATIPL010000355.1:0-2818 GCA_035471965.1 Gammaproteobacteria bacterium | reverse complement strand
CGGAGGTTCAAATCCTCTCACCCCGACCAATGAAACCAAGGTCCATTCCGGGCACATGGGTCACACTTTATTCCGGGGACATGGGTAACACTTTTGGAGCGAATGGGTTGCGCCCCAATGGCTCCACCCGGCTCCACCCGGCTCGTTCGAAGTAGTCGAGTCGTCACACCGGGAGCCGACGGCTCGACCCGTTCAGCGCTCACATGTCGCGGCTGGAAAGCTCGCGCAATGAATCCTGGTACAGGCTCCGGTTTTCGGCGCCGAAGCGTACCGCCTTCTTCACCGCGCTCAGGGCCTCCTCGCGGCGGCCCTGGGCGGCGAGGGCGTAGGCGAGATTGTTCCAGGCGGCCGCGGCTTCGGAATCGTTGCCGATGGCTTCGAGGTAGGCCTGCTCCGCGCCGGCGTAGTCACCCGCCGCATACAGCGCGTTCCCGAGACCCAGGCGGGCGGCGACGTTGCGCGGCCATCGCGCCGATATGGCGGCGTAGGCCGCGGTGGCTTCCGCAAAGCGGTGCACCCGCTCCAGGCCGGCTGCCGCCTTGAGAGCCTGTGTTTCTCGAGCGCTCGCCGGAAGCTGTCCGGCCGGCAGCACCGCCAGCGCCCAGAAATCTCCCCGCTTCCATGTCCGCTCGAAAGTGTCCAGAGCGAGGACGCGGCGCTCGTCCAAACCGGAATGCAGGGTGATCTCTCTCGCCTCCAGGTCGTAGCCGATGGCGACGGCATAGTGCCACTGCGGGTACCAGCTCAAGCCCAGATTCTGGAAAACCAGCACCGGGGTGCCGGCGGCAATCTCTCGCAGAAGATCGCGCAGTCTCCCGATCTCGACCGCCAGCCGTCCGTGACGCCTGGCGGCGGCCAGCATGTCGGTGCGCAGCGTTCCCTGGCGGGAAGGGGTGTAGACCTCGGAAACGAGGTCTTCCGGATTCAGCGGCAGCCCTGACCAGGCCAGCACCATGGCCAGGGCCGCCGGACCGCAATGGTATCTTTCCTGCGGAAAGAACGGGACGTCGGCGACTTCCGCCCGCAGGGGCAGTTGTTCCCGATTCTCGACGATCTGTTGCGTCTGTACCGTCGAGCAAGCGGCGAGTCCCAGAAAAAGCAGGCCGCTGGATACGGTAAACCACGGCCTCGTGGTCACTACCTGTTGGTCACGCACTTGGTGAACGGATAGAAAGTGGTGAAACAGAGAATATCGGTAATCAGAAGGACGAGAAGTATGATCACCAGTACGCCGAGTATCGCGCCGATGGCATCCTGCCCGGCGGGCAGCTCATCCAGCTTGTTGACGATCTTCTGAACTTCCGCGTCGGAAAGTCCGGCAACGCGCGCCGCTGCGTCATCCGGATCGACCCCCAATGTCTCCATCTGACGCTGAACGTCCTCGCGGGCGAGAAAAGACCTCACGCGCTCCCGGTCGCTGTCTGCCGAAGTCTGATCAATGACCTGATCCGTTGGCACCATCGCCGCCTGAGCTGCGGGAAGCACACCCAGATTCAAAAACATCGCCAGCGCCACTGGCATTGCGAGAACCCGACTCAGCTTTCGAAATGTAGTCATCATTTCCTCCCTAGATATACAGGACCGTCTCCCAGCGGAGACCGACTGAAAGGTTAGCATAGGACCCCGCCTGCCGCCCGAGCAGTGGTTCATGAAATCGGCTGAACATCCGGCGATGTCGTGCCGCGGATCACCGTTCCGACTTTCAGCCCTCCTGACAGGACCCTGCAACCGTTGCGGGAACCAACCGGTTAATCATGTCGACGCCCTTCCTACGCATCGGTCATAGCCGGGTGGCTGCCGTCCAACCGCTACGGTTTGCCGCGTGGCGTTCTCTCGTAAAGCAACAGTTCCACGCGGAGGTAGTCACTGCTCATGCCCCTTGCGAGCTCCTTGACGGTCGTTCCGAGATCGAGTGGAGAGGCCGCCGCCAGGGCGGCAATGTTCTCATCGGACAGGACATTGGCCGCGACCTGCTTGATATAAAGCCCTTCCATACGGGTGTTGCGATTTTCCGCGTACCGGGCTTTCCCGGATCTCGTCAGACCGTACTCTACCAGCCCGTACGGGCTGACCAGGCGATGGCGCATTGCTCCGGATCGGGGATGGGCATGCTCGAAGCGCCACGACGTTTCCATCATGAAGTGGATGTCGGCGGGGCTCGGCATGGAAAATCTGAGATTATTGATCAGACCGTGCGCGGAAACGCCTTTCACGGACAGCGGCACCGTGAAGTCATTACAACTTTGTTCGGTTGCGCAGCCCTCGAAATACGACAACGGGTGAAAGTGATAGATGCCGATATCGCTGAAGCGGTCCACCAGCTTCCACAGGTAGGACCAGTCCACCTTCACGCTGGAAAGCTCGGATTCCGAGCGGACCTCGCCCCCGATCTCGACCCAGCAGCCTGCGTCTCCGTTTTGCGAGGCAGGCAGGAATGCCCACAGCTCTTCCACCGGAGAGCGGCTCATGAGCGTTCGAATCTGGGCGATCCCTTCGGATTCGCTCCGGGTCAGCGTGACGAGGCGCTCCTTGTTGCTCGAGTTGACCGAGAGCTGATCAACCAGGCGGATCGGCCGTTCCGACGCCGGCAGACGCAACGACGCGGGCGCAGACTCGGCGGCGGTGGCGGCGTAAGAAAAAAGCAGGGCGAATTCAAGCGCCGCAATCCTTGCCAGAGTCGATCCCGCCATGGCGCGTCCTTCGGAAACCGTGTCCTGTTTGAAACCTTGACTCGAAAATCCCGGCGATAGAATCAAGCGGAGCGGATCGCTCCAGCCGCCTTCGCTTTGTCGAGCGCAGACCAGATTTTCATCGGCGT
>DATIPL010000354.1:0-1999 GCA_035471965.1 Gammaproteobacteria bacterium | reverse complement strand
GAGATCTCGGCCAGGATCGCCAGCGCGTTGACGTTGCTGGTCTTACCCTGGTCGGTGCCCATGCCCATGGTGGTGTAGCGCTTCAGGTGCTCCACCGATCGGTAGCCTTCGCGGTACGCAAGATCCACATCGGCGGCGGTGACGTCGTTCTGAAAATCCACGAAGTGCTTGTTGTAGAGTCCGCCCGGATCTTTTGTCGGCATTCGCCATACCGCGCGGATGGGTGTTTCCGGTGACGACTCCACTTTGGGCGAGGCGCTGCTGCTCCTTGATCGGAACCCCGCGGCCGCAGCCGCGGACTTACCCGCCTCACGGCCTTCGGAGAGGCAGAAGGCCAGGTCGAAGGTACCGTTGCACGCTCCCGCGGACCGCTCCGCCTGCACCGATTCCCCCGGCACAAAACAGGCGCGCGACGCATCGAACTCGAGCTTGCCGCGGGACTGGGAGAAAAGATGCACCGCCGGATTCCAGCCGCCCGACATCAGCACCAGGTCGCACTTGATGTGCCGCGGCGCGTCGTGATAGCCGCTGGCCGAGGCGTTGAGTGAAGACACCTCCACTCCGGTTACGCGCCGGGTCCCTGCGGCCGAGATAACGCCGTGTCCCGACAACACATCGATGTTCTGCTTACGCGCCACGGCCCGCAGCTCTTCCGGCGGTTCCGCTCGCGCATCGACGACGGTGCACCGGATTCCGACCCTGACCAGGTCGAAAGCCGCCGCATACGCACTGTCGTTGTTGGTGAACACCACCGCCTCGCTTCCCGGCCTGATTGCGAAACGGTTGACATAAGCCTGCGCCGCCGACGCCAGCATCACCCCGGGGCGATCATTGTTGCGGAACACCAGCGGCCGCTCGTGGGCACCGGTGGCGAGCACCACATGACTGGCGCGCACCTTCCACAGGCGCTGACGGGGACGGTCTCCGCCTGCCTCGGGCCCCAAATGATCGGTGACCCGCTCCAGCAAAGTGATGTAATTGTGATCGAAGTAAGCCAGCGCCGTGGTACGGGTCAGCAGGCGCACGTCTTCAGTCGACTCGAGCTCCTCCACGGTCTTGTCCACCCACTCCGTGGCCGGACGGTCGTTGATCGCAGTCTGCCGGCCGAGCAGGTAGCCGCCTGCCTCCATCTGCTCGTCGGCGAGAATCACCCGGGCGCCGGCGCGGGCGGCCGCATGCGACGCCGCCAGGCCTGCCGGTCCCGCGCCCACCACCAGCACGTCGCAGTGAGCGTGCATCTTGTCGTAATAGTCGGGATCGGGACTCGCCGGCGCTTTGCCCAAGCCCGCCATCTTGCGAATGAAGTATTCGTATCGCATCCAGAAGGACTTCGGCCACATGAATGTCTTGTAGTAAAAGCCCGCGGGAAAGATCGGCGACAAGAAATCGTTGACGGCGCCGACGTCGAAGTGGACGCTCGGCCAGCAGTTCTGGCTCTCCGCGGTCAACCCTTCGTAAAGCTCCGCCTGGGTGGCGCGGACGTTGGGCTGGGTATGGGCTCCGACGCCGAGCTGCACCAGCGCGTTGGGCTCTTCGGAACCGTCGGACAAAAATCCGCGCGGCCGGTGATACTTGAAGCTGCGGCCAACGAGATGCACCCCGTTGGCGAGCAGCGCGGAGGCAAGCGTGTCGCCGGAGAAGCCGTTGTGATCGACGCCGTTGAACCTGAAGCGCAGCGGCCGCCCGCGGTCGATACGTCCGCCTTCTGCAAGCCTGAAGTCGTTGCCGCTCACGCCTTCGACCCGCCCTTGCGCCCGGCGCGCGCCGGCTTCGTTCCCATTTCGTACACTGCGATGATTCTGTGACTCACGGTGTCGCGCTCCACATTGAACCAGCGCCGGCAACCGTGCACGTGGCACCAGCGCTCTCGGTGCGCGCCCTTTGGGTTCGTGCGCAGAAACAGATAGTCCGCCCACTCCTCGTCGCTGAGCTTGTCCGGATGCTTCGGGCGCACGATGTGCGCCTCTCCGCCGTAAGAGAACTCGTGCTCGTCCCGGGG
>DATIPL010000353.1:0-5356 GCA_035471965.1 Gammaproteobacteria bacterium | reverse complement strand
CCTGATCGTGCTGCTCACCGCCTCGGCGTTGAATCCCAGCATGATCGAGCTCGGGAACGGCCACGGCTGCGAAGAGTGATAGTGCACCCGGCCCACGCTGACGTTGGTTTCCTCGCGAACCTCCCGAACCACCGCCTGCTCCAGACTCTCCCCCGGTTCGACGAAGCCGGCGATGGCGGAATGCATGCCTTCAGGCCAGGACGGCTGACGGCCCAGCAGGCAGTATTCCTCGCCATTCTCACTGCGCGTGACCAGCACGATGATGGCGGGATCGGTGCGGGGAAAATGTTTGCGTTGGCAGGACGGGTTGACGCAGACGCGGGTATGACCGCCATCGGCGCTCTCCGTCGGGCTGCCGCAGTCGCCACAATAGCGATGGCGGCGGTGCCAGTGGATGATTCCCCGGGCATAGGCCAGCAGCGCGCCGTCCTCGGAACCGAGCAAGGGACCCGCCTCTCTCAACTCGCGAAAATCGGCGCCACGCCCGTAACGCCGCGGAGCATCCTCGAACTCGGCCGGAAGCTCGAGAGCAAAATACACCGTCTCGTCGCGCTGCCCGAGGAACACTGCCGACCGTTCCAGAGCCGGATAGTCCTCTAGATCGGCGGCCGAAAGCAGAACCGGCCTCAGCATTTCCTTACCGGTCAGCAGGTTGCGCGAGCGCCACACCGGAACGATGCGCGTGCGATGGTCGCGAATTCGCTCCCGAATCCAGTCCGCGTCCGGGCGCCGCGTGGTCATGCGGTCCACCGAACTCGAGACGAAGAAATTGAGCAGAGAGCGCGAAAAGTGGTCCATGGGGATCCCGGTTCGGCGGTAAAGAAAAGCGTCAACCAACCCTGCCTGATCATATACGTTTCGCCGATTTCACGGCCATGAATGGCGGCTGAAGAGTAACGGAAACAAACGTGTAGAACGCCGCTCAGCCTTGAACGGCGCGGCTTTGGGGGCTGTTTCCGGTATTCGCCCGCAGTCCCGGGGCGAGGGATCGCTGGTGATCCGGCGGCGTCGCCCCTATAAAGGCAATATGAGCACGCCAGAAGTCGCCGCCCCGCTGAGAGAGCAGGCGCCCGTCGAGGTCGCAGCGGCCCTCTCGCGCATCCTTCAAAGCCGCTCCCCGGAGGAAGCTGCGGTCATCCAGCGTGCCTTCGACCTGGCCGAGCGCGCTCACCGCGGCCAGCAGCGGGCCTCCGGCGAACCCTATATCGGCCACCCCGTCGCGGTGGCCGCCATTCTCCACGACCTTAAGCTCGACCACGAAACCATAGCTGCGGCCCTGCTCCACGACGTGGTGGAGGATACCGATATCGGCCTCGAACGCATTCGCCAGGAATTCGGCCCGGCGGTGGCGAATCTGGTGGACGGCGTGACCAAGATGGATGCCATCGACGAGTACACCGAGACCGTGCTCGGCACACCGGACGAGCGCCGCCAGGTGGATCGGCTGAAGAAGCTGCTCCTGGCCATGGCCAGCGACGTCCGGGTAGTGCTGATCAAGCTGGCGGATCGACTGCACAACATGCGCACCCTCCACCACCTGGGCGAGGTCTCCCGCCGACGCATTGCGAGGGAGACCCTGGACATCTACGCCCCGCTGGCGAGCCGGCTCGGTATCGGGCAGTTCAAGTGGGAAATGGAGGATCTGGCGTTTCGCGAAATCGAACCGGCCACGCACGCCACCCTGGAGCGGAAGCTGCGCGAACGCCGCAGCGACATCGAGCGCTATGTCCAACGCGTGGTGACGAAACTGAGCGCCAAGCTTGAAGAGAACGGTATTCAGGCCGAGGTCACGGGGCGGGTGAAGCACCTGTACGGGATCTGGCGCAAGATGAAAGAAAAGGATCTGAGCTTCAATCAGGTATTCGATATTCGCGCCGTGCGCATTCTCGTCGACGACGTTGCCGACTGTTATTCGGCGCTGGGCATCGTGCACACCCTGTGGAATCACGTGCCGAAGGAGTTTGACGACTACATAGCCAACCCCAAGTCCAACCGCTATCAGTCGCTTCACACGGCGGTCATTGGCCCGGAAGGAAAGACTCTTGAAGTTCAGATCCGGACCCACGAAATGCACGCGCACGCAGAGTACGGTGTGGCCGCCCACTGGCGTTACAAGGAAGGCGCAAGAAAGTCCGGGGACGATATCGAAGCCAAGGTCACGTGGCTGCGCCAGATCCTCGACGTCAAGGATGAAAGCGAAGGACCGAGGGATTTTCTCGACAGGTTCAACGCAGAGCTCTTGAACGAACGCGTCTATGCGGTCACCCCGAGGGGAAAAGTTCTGGATCTTCCGGCTGGCGCCACGCCGCTGGACTTCGCCTACCAGATCCACACCGACGTGGGCCACCGCACCCGCGGCGCCAAGGTCAACGGGGTCATGGTGCCGCTCACCTACACGCTCAAGTCCGGCGACCAGGTGGAAATTCTTACCACTCGAAACGCGACGCCCAGCCGTGACTGGCTGAGTCCGCATCTCAATTACCTCAAGACTCCGCGGGCACGGGCCAAGGTTCGCCACTGGTTCAAACAGCAGGACTATGAAAAAAATCTCGCCTCGGGGCAGGATGTTTATCAGCGCGAGTTGAAAAGACTGGGCATCAGCAGCCTGGATCGCGATCTCCTGCTTTCCAAGTTCAATTACAAGTCCTTCGAAGACCTTCTCGCGGCCATCGGCCACGGTGACGTCAGCAGCTCGCAGCTGGCCAGCGCGTTGCAGCACACGCTGCCCGATCGGGCGCCGATCCCGCTGCCGGAGCCGTCGCGGCGGCGCAAGCACAAGCGCGCGGACGCGGGCGTTCAGATACACGGCGTCGGCAACCTTCTGACCCAGTTCGCAAAATGCTGCCGCCCGGTTCCCAATGACGCCATCGTCGGATTCATCACCCGCGGACGCGGCGTGACCATCCACCGCAGTGACTGCCCGAACATGCTGCGCCTGGACCCCGAGCGCCGCAGACGACTCATCGACGTCAAATGGACGGTAAGCGATACCAAGACTTACCCGGTGGACGTACTCGTCAGTGCCTATGATCGGCAGGGTCTGCTGCGCGACGTAACCACAGTGCTCGCCTCGGAGGGCGTCAACGTGATTTCATTGGATACCCGCACCGCGTCGCAGGATCAGACGGCCGAGATCAAAATGACGGTAGAGGTATCCGACCTCTCGCACCTGAGCCGGATCCTGGATCGGATCACGCAGCTGCCGAATGTCATCGACGCGCGGAGAACAGCTTAGAACGTGACATGACAAATAGGGTGCACCGCACCCGCCAGATCTCGATTACTTGTTACTTGTTGCTATCCGCATCGGTAAAATCAATCGCTACCCGAGAATAAAATCGACTCCTCGAAAAGGAGCCCCCATGAAGATCATCGTCATCGGAGCCTCGGGCACCATCGGCAGAGCCGTCGTGGATATTCTCGCGCCAGATCACCAGATCCTCGCCGTGGGCCACAGCAGCGGCAATATGCGGGTGGACCTGGCCTCTCGCGATTCCATCGAGAACATGTTCACCGCCGCGGGCGAATTCGACGCTCTTATCAGCGCCGCCGGCGCGGCCAGCTTCGGCAGTCTCGACGAGCTCAAGGACGACGACTACGAATTTGCCTTTCGTAACAAGCTCATGGGACAGGTCAATCTGGTGCGACTCGGACGCAACCGCGTCAGCGACCGGGGCTGCTTCACGCTCACCACGGGCGTACTCAGCCAGCGCCCGATGCCGGGCAGCGCGGTGATCAGCATGGTCAACTCCGCGCTGGAAGGCTTCGTGCGCGCCGCCGCGCTGGAGCTCAGAGATCATGTGCGGGTGAATGCGGTCAGCCCCGTTTTCGTCAAGGAGACCATGGCGAAGCTCGGCATGGATCCCTCCAGCGGCATGTCGGCGGCGGATACCGCCCGCGCATACAAAGCGAGCGTAGAAGGAGGTGAGACGGGGCAGGTGTTGGACGTCAAGGATTACGTTTGAGCCGATCAACGTTTCAGGCCAAACGCCAAGCACTGAGTATAAAGAGAGAGCTTTAGGTCGGATTTCGAATATCGAATATCGGAGATCGAATATTGGATTGTAGGGTATTGGCGCGAATCAATCCGGCGGCTGGCCAGGCGTAGTATTCCCGACATTCGATCTTCGATCTTCGAACTGAACCCGCTCAAATCACCCCCATCTCCTTCCCCACCTCCGTAAATGCCCCGATGGCCCTGTCCAAATGTTCCCGCTCGTGCGCCGCGGAAAGCTGCACCCGGATGCGCGCCTGACCCTTCGGCACCACCGGGTAGGAAAACCCGATCACGTAAATACCTTTCTCCAGCAGTGCCGCGGCCATGTTCTGCGCCAGCCTGGCATCGTAGAGCATGATGGGCACGATGGGATGCTCTCCCGGACGGATATCGAATCCCGCACCCGACATTTGCCGGCGAAAGTAACGACTGTTTTCCATCAGGCGTTCGCGCAGCGCACCGGATTCGGTGAGCAACTGAAACACTTTGAGGCTCGCCGCCACCAGCGGCGGCGGCAGGCTGTTGGAGAACAGGTATGGCCGGGATCGCTGCCGCAGCAGATCGACAATTTCCTGGTGGCCGGTAGTGAATCCGCCGGAAGCGCCGCCCAATGCTTTACCGAAGGTGGACGTGAAGATATCCACCTTGTCGTGGACGCCGCAGTGTTCCGCCGAGCCCCGGCCCGTGGCGCCGACGAAGCCTGTAGCGTGCGAGTCGTCCACCATTAGCAAGGCGTCATGCTGTTCCGCAAGCGCCGCGATCTCCTTCAGCTTTGCAATGTCTCCATCCATGCTGAACACGCCGTCGGTGGCGATGAGACGCGTGCGCGCATGGCCCGCTTCTCTCAGCCTGGCCTCGAGGTCGGACATGTCCCCGTGGGCGTAGCGGTAACGTTTGGCTTTGCACAAGCGCACACCGTCGATGATCGAGGCATGATTCAGCGCGTCGCTGATGACCGCGTCATCCTCTCCCAGTATGGTTTCGAACAGGCCACCGTTGGCGTCGAAGCAGGAGCTGTAAAGTATGGTGTCGTCGGTGCTGAAAAACCTTGACACCGCGGCCTCCAGCGATTTATGCAGATCCTGTGTGCCGCAGATGAAACGCACCGATGCCATACCGAAACCGTGGTCGTCCAGCGCTTGCTTCGCGGCTGCAATGACGCGCCGATCGTCAGCGAGACCGAGATAGTTGTTGGCGCAGAAGTTGATGACCTCGAGATTTCCACTTACCTTGATGGCTGCTCCTTGCGGAGTGGTGATGATGCGCTCGTCTTTATAGAGGCCATCGCTCCTTATGGATTCGAGCTCGTTTCTTATCCGCGCTTCACTGCTGTCGACCATGCTCAGCCCCTGCCCCAAT
>DATIPL010000352.1:0-3242 GCA_035471965.1 Gammaproteobacteria bacterium | reverse complement strand
GACAGCTTCCCCGCAGCGACGTCAGCGTAAATCTGCTGCAGCTTTCGCACTACCGGTCCGACCTTTCCGTCGCCGACGTGCAGGCGGTCGATGGATACAATGGGCGTCACCTCCCACGCGGTGCCACAGTAGAACGCCTCCTCGGCCGCTGGAAGCTCGCTGCGGTCGATGTCCCGTTCCTCGACTTCGATCTTCAGCTGGGATTTCAGCAGCTCGATGACCGCCTTCCGCGTGATGCTTTCCAGGATATCGCTGGTCACCGTCGGCGTCACCGCCTTGCCGTCCCGGATCATGAAGAAACACATGGACGGGCCTTCGGAGATCTTTCCCCGGCCGTTCAGCAGGATCGCGGTGTCGTAGCCGTCTGCCCGTGCCTGCAGGGAAGCCAGTCGTCCGTTTTGGTAGTTGGCATTGCACTTGACCCTCATGGGCATGGCCACGTCGGGAACCCTCTGCCAGGAACTCACCTGGGCGCTGCATCCCTGCTCGCGCATTTTCGGGTCGGCCCTCGGGGCCGCGGTGATGGAGAGGCCAACCGGACCGCTGGTGGCGGGTGGACCGAACGCGTCGACGAACACGGTGGCCAGAATGTGCACGCCTTCCCGATACTCGTTGGCGCGCAGGAGATCGAGGGTTTTTTCTCTCACGTAATCGGGGTCGATGGGATTTTCGAAGCGCATGAATCGCTGAGAGTACGCGAGGCGGCGCATGTGCGGGTCCAGCAACAGCAGATAAAGCTGCTCTTCTGCATCATTCCAGTAAGCGCGCAGGCCTTCGAAGACTGCGGTGCCGAATTTGAAGGCCACCGTAGCGACGTGCACCTTGGCCTGGTCCCAGGGAACGATCTCATCGTTGAGGAAGACGTACTTTGCCTTGGTCACGGTGCGTCCTTGTGGTTCCGGTATCGGTCAGCGGCTGGCATTGGCCCCGCCGGTGAGCGCGGATTCGCCCCACGCATTCACCGACCCTGCGCATTATAGCCGGGAGTACGGCGTCTCCCATCCATCGAGGCGACAGAAGAATGCTCGGAGAACGGACTCGTCAGACGAAGGTGCAGGGCGAAACCCGGCGCCGCGGGATTTTTTTCCAAATTAACGGGTCTACCGATGACGACACATGTTGCGGGCGGGCAAAACGCCCGCTCAGGCGCCGGCGCTGCTGATCTAAACTATGCGCAGATCGAACGACGGACCCCGTTAAGGTTTTGGCGAAACGCAAAGTGCCCCGGCTTCAACTGATATCGGACGATTACGGCCGCGCGCTGATGTTCGGCGGCGTGCGCATTGCCGCCGCGCCGGAAGGCGGCGCGCCTTTTCCGGTTGCCGCCGTTGCCGTGGAAGAAGACACCAATCTACTCTTGAGCGCGCGGGCCGAGATTCGCGCTCCGGTCGAAAGCTTCGGCAAGCTGATGGAAGACATGGTGTCCTTCGATCCCCCCGAGCCGGGCACCGTGGTCGTTCAGCAGGACTCGCCGGTGCGCCTTCTCGCCATCATCCATGACATCGAGCAATCGCCCACCTGGAAAGAGGCCTGGATCGAGCACGCGGTTGTCGGCGTGCTGCAGGAAACCGAGCGTCGCAGGCTGGGTTCGCTATGCCTTCCGGTACTCGGCTCGCTGCATGGGAACATGTCCACAACGCGCTTCGCCAGGCTGCTTCGTCAGGCGCTGGAACGGCGCCCTCCCAAACGCCTGCGCCGCATCTGGGCGCTGGTGCCTGAAGAAGATACAGAGCTGCTGTTAAGCGAGTTTCGCTGAACTCCGGAAGCGAGCCCGGCGAAGACCGGGCGGCCCCGGGCTGTCTCTGGCCGGCGCCCGTATGGAAAACCCGTATCGAAAACGTGGAAGCTCGCGTGCCCCGTCGGAGAACGCTCAGTGAGTGTGGGTGCGGTCGATCTTGTAAACGCCGTTCTTCAACCCGCTGAAAAGTTCCGTCACCTGCGGATGGCTGACCGGCTCGCCGGTATCGTCCACCTGAAGATTCTGCTCCGAAACGTAAGCGATATAGGTCGTTTCCTCGTTCTCAGCGAGCAGATGATAAAAAGGCTGGTCCTTTCGCGGGCGAATATTCTCGGGAATAGACAACCACCATTCTTCGGAGCTGCTGAACTCCGGGTCGACGTCGAAAATCACGCCGCGGAACGGGTAGAACCGGTGGCGCACAATCTGGCCGATATGAAACTTGGCGGTGCTGTTCATAATAAGTCTCAATATGGTGGCAACGTCCCCTGAATTCAAGCAGATATGCCGTTTCAGCGTACTGGATTTGACCGCCGTCACAGTCGGAGATTCCGGTATCCGATGCGCTGTTTCCGAAAGCGGAACGCCCCGCTAAAAATTTCAACGCCCTGTCGGGCTGCAGCCCGGTCGGGACAAAGTCGCGGACTCGCGCCTCGCTCTATCGATCGAGCACTCAGCCTCGATAAACGATGGCGGAAGATGCCGAGTCCAGGACCAAGCCATTGAAAATATGGATTATTTGAGCACCCTGTCGAAGCTTGTCGAGCGCTTGCGGGGAACGTTCAGCGTCCCCGGATTCCGCCACGTCTCGTCAATGCCGGGGTCTTGGCACCGCCATCCGGCCGCTCGGTCCCGGGTTCGATTGTTCCCGGAATTCCGGCGCCGGCGGCCGGCCGCGGGCGAGGCGGATCCACGATCTGAGAAGCAGCCTTGGCCGCCCACCGGCCTTCGCCGCGTACTCAATTGAGCGCATTGCGAAATGCCGCAAGCCGGACGGCAAATTTCATCGTCACAAACGATTCGGAATCGAATTCGCACGACGACCGACCCTGCGCAAAATTCCTCTCCATCGTCGATTCGAGCGCTGCAACCTCGCACGCCGCCATCGGCGGAATCCATTATTCGTCTGAGAAGAGGATTCGTCCTATTCAGAAAGCAGCTTCGCTGACCCGCGTGATGACCATGCTGCTCAAAAGTGGCTTATGCCAGGAATGAAACCTCGACTTTTCCGCTGAGCCCAATGCGCATGTGATTCCTCAAGCGCGGTGTTAAGTATTCCCGGGGCTTCACATTAAGCTTATGATGGCTCCGTATACCCACTGACCTGCGTGAATCCATATGTCCGGATTTCTTGCAAGCCTGCTGGATGACTACGAGCTCGAAATGGAACGGCACCGCCAGCGTCCATTTCTCAGGGCGTCCATGGCCGCCTGCGCCCTGGCCGCAGTCGCGGACGGGGCGCCCACTTTAAGCGAGCGCATTCGCGTCGATCAGATCCTCGAAA